>JAENVT010000621.1 GCA_016650435.1 Ilumatobacteraceae bacterium | reverse complement strand
CACCGGATCGCATCGGATCCCGGTTTCCTCGAGGACCTCCTTGACCACGACCTCCGCCGGCGAATAGCCGACGTCGGCCCACCCCGTCGGATACAGCCACAGTCCACTATCGGCTCGCTGCACCAGCAGGATCTCGCCGGCGTCATTGCCGACCACCGCACCAACCGCAACTTTTGGCGTCACGTAGCCGGGCACACCCTCGCCGATCGATTCCATCCACTCCTGGACGAAATGATCGCGTTCTCGGCTGACCTCTAACGCCTCATCGGCAGCACCTTTGATGTCGGCGGCAACATGCAGGATCTCTTCGAATCGCTCGCGTTCGTACAAGCTGTCGGTGAAGCCCAGGCCGGTACGGGCAATGGCCGCGAGTGACTCGCTCCAACGCACCAGATCGCGGGTGAAGTCGTTCGGCGCGGCGTCACTCACGAAGGCGACCCTACGGCATGCAACAGGGCGCGTTCGATCTCGGCCCGGTGGTAGGAGTCGGTCACTTTCGAGCCGTCGGGTGCACGGACATAGAAGCTGTCGATGACGCTCGGACCGATGGTCTGCACAGTGGCATGGCGGATGTCGAGGCCCATTTCGGCAAGTGCCGCTGCGACGCGATGCAACAACCCGATCGAGTCTGGACCGCGGACCTCGATGACCGTTGCATTGCTGCTGGCGTCATCGACGAAGACGACCGAGGGTGGGAGCACCGAAGCAGCGGAGGGGCGACGCCGGCGACGGTAGGTCCGGGCCCGTTCGGCGAGACGCGCCGACAACGCCAGCTCGCCCGACAGTGCCCGGCGGACGTCGATGGTGACTGCATCCCAGTTGACTGGCTGCGACGTCTCAGCCGTTCTGAACTGCGACGCGGCCATGCCCTGCTCATCGCTGTGAGCCCTGGCGCCGATCACGTCGATGCCGTGCAGCGCGAGCACTCCGGCGACGCGACCGAATGTGCCCGGCCTGTCGACGGTGACGACCACGATGCGAGGTCCATCGACGTCGACCGTCGTCTCGCCGGCCCCCATTGCGGCGAGGATGTCGGCAGTCGGAAACGGCGACCTGCGTTCCGGTGCCCCTTCCACGCCGTCGCCGACCCCAAGACGCAACCGCACTCGTTCGACCAATTCCTCGACAAGCTCGGCTTTCCACGCACTCCACGCCGATGAACCCGTTGCCAGTGAATCAGCTTCGGTGAGCGCATGCAGCAGGTCGAGAAACACGACGCTGCCCACCGCCTCGGCAACCATGTCGATCGTCGCCGGATCATCCAGATCGCGACGCGTGGCGATGTCGGGCAACAACAGGTGGTGGCGAACCAAGCCGACGAGATGGCCGGTGTCTCGCTCGTCGAATCCCATTCGCGGGCCTATCACCGCGACCAGTTCCTCGCCACGCTCGGTGTGATCACCCGGATAGCCCTTTCCGATGTCGTGCAGCAGCGCACCGATCACGAGGAGATCGGGCCGGGCGACGCGGTCGGCCAGAAGTGCCGCGTTGGCGGCGGCCTCCCACAGATGCCGATCAACGGTGAAGCGGTGATACGCGTTGCGTTGCGGCCGCGAACGGACCGGCGCCCACTCCGGCAACATCCGCGTGAACAGATCCGCTTGATCGAGCGACTCGAGCACGGGTATCGCTCGGTGGCCCTCGAGCAGCAGGGCGACCAACTCCTCGGCAGCACCGGTCGGCCATGGTTGCGGCCAATCGGGTATGCGCTCGTTGAGCGTTTCCAAGGCGCGGGTCGCAATAGGCGATTCGCTGCGCGCCGCACCAAGGGCGATCTGCAGCATCAATGTCGGGTCGCGCTCCGGCCAGATATCGACGCCGAGCTCGACCTCGCCGTTTCGCAGGGTGACACCCGAAGCCAGCGGTCGCGGCTTTACCGGCGCCGATGCGGCGCGGGCGACTGCGTGCCAGGCACGATCGAACTGCCACGACAGCGTTCGGGCCGCGGATGACACGGCTGCCATCAGATCGTCGGCGTTCCCGAACTGACCGGCGACGGCGATTGCATCCTGATCTTCGAGTCGCAGAACCTCGCCAGCGATCGGCGCGACGCGGTGCAACGAGACCCGTGCGTGGAGCAACGTGTCGTAACCCGCGGCCAAAGCTGCAGGTGCCTCTGGGGCGATACCGCGGCCGGCGGCGTCGATCCATCGCAACTCGTGCATGTCGCGAAGGCCACCGCGACCCTCTTTGATGTTGGGCTCCAGAAGGAAGGCAACCT
>JAENVT010000620.1 GCA_016650435.1 Ilumatobacteraceae bacterium | reverse complement strand
TCGGCTGCCGCAGCGGCCATCGGCTTCGAGCGACTTGCCGAGCTGACCTCCCAACTGGCCGTGCGATCGATCCCGACGGTGGTCGCTCTCATCGGTGCGCGGCCGTACACGGCCGAAGAAGTCTCCGAGTTCGTTCAGGCCGACACCGTCGTGTCGATCGCCGAAGATCCGTGGGCGGCGGCGGTACTCGCCGGCCGCGCCGGCTCGGCGGTGCGGCTGCGCCGCTCCGCGCTGATGCGTTCGCTCGCAGACCTAGCGGGTGTCGTGTCAACCAGCTCGAGACACAATCGCGTGACCGATGGCTGGCAGCCGTCGGCTGGTGGACGCACAGCGGACGAGCGTTCGTGAACGTCGACAGGGTCATGGTTCGCGACCTCACAACTCGCTTGTCGGGTCGATTGGTCGACGCGATCGAGACCGACGCCGTTTCGAGCAACGTCCCGGGATTCGGCGCGGCCGATGGTCAGCGCCGAGTCGGCATCCGTGAGGATCGTGCCCGTCTCGAGCTGTTGATGGGACGGTGGATGGCCGAAGAGATCGCCCGTGTCAATCAGACTCGTTTGCAGCGTGGCGATGGTCTACTCGACGAGCACACCGAGCGCGCCCTGCGGGCTGCTGCGTACGCCGAGACTGTGGGAGCCGGTCCCCTCGAGCCATACATGCACGATCCCGAGGTCGAAGAGATCGACGTTAACTCGCATAGGGTCACGTGGGTTTCGTACTCCGACGGTCGCAAGGAACCGTTGGGGCAGCTGTGGGATTCAGCCGACGATCTATACGCCTTTCAGCGCAGGCTGACACTGTCGATGGGCGTCGCTGAATCAAGGCTCGACGAGCAGTCGCCCATGGTCACCCTTCAGGCACCCGATGGCTCGCGTGTTGTCATGGTGCTCGGCGGTCCGGGACGCAGCGGAGTGTCATCGCAGCCACGCATCGCGATTCGTCGGTTCACCGTCAACCGGGTTGGGCTCGACGGCTTGGCCGACCGCGGTCTGTTCCCCCACTGGGTCGTCTCACAGCTCGAGGCATTGGTGCAGGCCGGCATGACGATTCTGATCTCGGGTGGACCTGGCGCCGGCAAGACGACACTGTTGAAGGAGTTGCTCGGCGCAGTTTCGCCGCTGGAGCGAATCGTGACGGTGGAGAAGGGCTTGCTGGAGCTTCGGCTCGAGGACGACCCGCGCCATCCGGATGCACCGGCGCTCTACACCCGCCAGGCGAATACCGAGGGCCGCGGCGCCGTTTCGGCGCGCGAACTCGTCGAACTGACCCGCCGTCTGAACCCGGACCGGGTGATCGTCGGTGAGCTGGTCGAGGACGAGGCATTGGAGATGCTCGACGTGGCGTCTATGTGCAAACGCGGTTCCATGGCCACCATTCACGCCCACACGGTCGAGGCGGTCCTCAGCCGGCTCGCCTTCTATGTGGCAAAGAGCAATACGAAGCTGCCGGAGTATGC
The DNA here is from genome assembly GCA_016650435.1 of Ilumatobacteraceae bacterium. The sequence goes on along the minus strand of JAENVT010000620.1, from coordinate 554 downwards.
CGTGTGGAGCTTGATCTCCGAGACCATCGACTTCGTGATCCACATCGACCTCGTGCGCAATGCCGATGGGGGCGCCCCCCAACGATGTGTCACGTCCATCGTCGAGTACGGAGGGCGTGGCGAGAACGGCGGCGTTCGGTCAACTGAAACGTGGGGCATGAACGAGCTCAATCAATTCGTCCAGCGCAACCCACTGTCGGAGCACCACGTTCGCCGTCTGCGACTTGCCGGTATCTCCGACCGACTGTTCGTTCCCAACGACGGGATGGTGGCCCGATGAACCGCGACGAGCTCGTACTCGCGATGGCCGGCGTGGTATTGGCCGTCGGCCTCGCCATTGTGTGGTCGGGGTTCCACTACGAGGCGGGCCCAACCCGCAAGCGGTCGACGCGGCGGATGCCGGTTGTCGCGGGCGTCGTTGGCGGTTCGCTCGTCGTGGCCGTGTCCGGCTGGATCATTCCTTCGGTCGTCGTCGGGGCCATCGTCGGTTGGGTGGTCAACTCGATGCATCGCGGTCGGGCGGGCCTCGATGTCGGCGTCGAGCGCACCGAGGC
>JAENVT010000619.1 GCA_016650435.1 Ilumatobacteraceae bacterium | reverse complement strand
GGGCCTGCCGTTGCTTCCCCTTTCGCGGGTGGCCAGCGGAGGCGAACTGGCTCGAACGATGCTGGCCCTGCGTCTGGTGTTGACCGAAGCACCCGAAACGCTGGTGTTCGACGAGGTCGACGCCGGGATCGGCGGTACCGCGGCAACGGCTGTCGCCGAGTCGCTGGCCCGGCTCGGGCAACGTCATCAGGTGATGTGTGTGACCCACCTGGCGCAGGTTGCTGCACTGGCCGACACCCAGATCATGGTGACGAAGACCGTGTCGAGCCAGGACGGTCACGACATCACGACGACCGATGCCCGCAGCGTCGATGGCAACGGGCGCATCGACGAGATTGCCCGGATGTTGAGCGGCGAGCAGGCCGGGGACTCGGCCCGTCGCCACGCCGCCGACCTACTCGAGGGCCGGCTGCGCCTTTCGTGACGCTCGTCGGCGCAGCATGCCCAACACCTGGCTCGCCGTCAGGAAGATGACAGCCCCGCCGGCGGCGTCGAGCCAGTAGTGGTTCGCGGTGACAACGATGGCAAGCAACGTCAGGATCGGGTAGATCACGCTCAGCGTCCGCACGATGGGATGCCGGGCGAACGACCACAGCAAGGTCCCGCACCACAACGCCCAGCCGAAGTGCAGGCTTGGCATCGCCGCGAAAGGATTGGCGATCGCCTTAGCCGCGCTCGAGTGATACGACCACAGCCCGCCGATCTTGTCGAGCGTGTCGACGAAACAATCGGGTCCCCCGTGGTGGCACACCTCCAACCGCGGTGGCGCCAGCGGGAAGAGGAAATAGCCGATCAGGGCGAGTGCCGTGGTCATCCCCAGCAGGTTGCGGTACTGGCGATAGTGCTCGTGGCGGCGCAGGTACACCCACCACAGCAGGCCGCCGGTGATGATGAAGTGCAACGTGCCGTAGTACACGTTCATCACCTTGATGAACCACCGCGCGCTGAGGAACGCCCTCTGCACTGCCGACTCGCTGTAGATGTGAAGGAATCGCTCGACATCGATGAGGCGGAGCTGGTTGCGGAATGCTCGTGGCTGCACGTTGCCGATGTGCGCGAACCGGCGGACGAGTTCGTAGGTGTAATAGAAGATGACGACGATGCAGAGTTCGCGCAACCAATGCGATCGTGGAGCCGGGCTGGTCTCCGTCAGATCACGCTGCGCCTCGGAGGGAATCCAATCCCTCAACTGGCGGCTCTCCATCCGGGCCAGCTTAGGCAGACGGAGCGCGAGCCGCCGTCACCCTTCAAGTGAACCTCGTCGTTGCCAGATCGTGACTCCGTCGACGGTGCCGACCCGCTGGTATCCGTCGTGGATGAATCGTTCGAGGTCGGGCAGCAGCGATGTCGGATAGTTCCTGTACCCAAGGTCGGGTGCTGTGGAGGTGTCGAGGATCAGTTGCGGAGGGTGCTGATTGAGGGATCTCATCATGATGTCGAGCGCACCTGGGACGGCGCTGGGCAGGCTCTGTGCAGGGTCGTCGCGGCCGCCGGAGCGGCCAACGACGAAGTCGGTGTGCACCAGGTCACCAGCTGGCAGCCGCTCCGCGGCGACCAGGACTTCGGGATACGAGCCCCACACGAACACTCGATCCGTAGCCGTGGAGTGTGACCGAACATAGCCGGCCAGAACGGCAGGATCTGGCCGATTGTGGAACGAGCCCGGAATGAAGAGCAACACCCATGCCGTGAGCGAGGGAACCGCTACACCGACAATTGCCGCCGTCCGTGCCCGCGTGGTCCACGCGGCAACGACGGGGACGGCCAGCAAGACGAGCGGTGGCACGACCTGCAACCAGTAGTGGCCGAAGAACCGCAGCCCTGCCGCCCAGGCGCCAATGCCCGAGACGATCCACAGCCACAGGTCGATGTCGGCAGGGACAGTCCGACGTCTGATCGCTGCGATTCCGGCCGCGGCAGCGACGCCCACCGCGACCATCACGACCGGGTGAAATGCGGCGAACCCGGCGATTGATGCCAGACCCTTCCCAAGGGCCGACCAGATGCTGGTGCCGGCAAACACGAAGCCCGGGCTGTTGGTCACGTTCCATTCCCAGAACCGGCCAAGAGGTGCGTAGAAGCCCGTTGTGGCGACAGTGGCAGCGGCGGCTGCGACGAACAGCGGAACATTGCGCCGGCGGCCGTGGAGACCGACGCTGACGCATCCCGGCACAACCCCCAGCAACCAACTTTGCCGGCACAAGATGGCGACGCCGATCGAAACGCCGGCGGCGAGCGCGGTGAGGGACGTGCCGCGCCGCGCCCAGATGATGGCCGCGGTTCCAGGCAGCAATGCGAAATGTGCATAGTTCGCCGCCCCTGCATCGGCTGGGAACAGGGCCATCGAACCGGCGATCGTCAGCACCCCGCCCCACCACGCATGGCGCGGTCCCCACCGACGTAGGCAGTCGAGCGCAACGACGATCCCCGACACAGCGAGCAGGATCGTGACGAGCAGGCGCATCAGCCGGACGTCGGTGGAATCCGTCAACGAGAACGACGCCGCGTACAACAGCGGTGGCAGGGGAGGCTTGCGGTCGTAGATGTCGGTGTACAGCGTCCCCCCGCCTCGCACGACCATCGCTTGTACTCCGATCGCCGCTTCGTCGGGATCGAACAGTCTCGTGACGAACGTCGGGGCACGGAGCGCAAACGCCAGGATCGTCAATCCGCCGCACATCGTGAGCCGACTGGTGCGCCACTCCGTGCTCATGATCACGGCAGGCTAG
>JAENVT010000618.1 GCA_016650435.1 Ilumatobacteraceae bacterium | reverse complement strand
TCAGAGACCGGCCGCAATGGGTTGTCGCACGACTCCGCGACGCGCTTGCGCAGGCCGCCTAATTATCGCGGGCGCCGCGATGGTCCTAGGGGGACCGTTCCGGCGCCCACGCTGGGGTTCACCGGCGGGGGCTTGTGACAGCGAGGACGGTTGGGGGCTAGCCGGCGGGGGCGGCGGGGGCTGCCGCGGGGACCATGCGGCCGGAGACGAGCATCGAGGTGGTGCAGGCGCCGGAGGCGACGCCGCCGGGGCCGGTGCAGGTCACCTGGAAGACCAGCGAGGTGCCGCCAGGGACTTCGATCGGCGAGACCCACGAGACCCGTTTGTCGCCTTGAACGTCGGCGAGCACAAAGGGGTAGATCGGCGTGGTGCCGTTCAGGAGGACAGCGGTACCGGCATCTCGATCGGGATTCTGCAGGGCGACATCGGTGAGCTCGAACGTCTGCCCGGCAGGCACGTCAACCGTCAACGCCGCGGTCTGTGCGGCCGGTGCGGCAGGCGCCAACAGCTTGCTGAACAGCGTTCCCTCGTCGACCACCGGCGGAGCAACGGTCACGACTGTGCTGACGGGGACAGAGTCAGTCGGCACGATGGGAACGGCATTGACCAGAGTTGTCGATGAAATCGCCGCGGGGAGTTGTTCGGCGACAGCGTCGTCGGCGGCATCGCGGACGGCTGGCTTGACGATTCCGAACCACACCAAAGCGAGTGCTGCGATCGCGAATGCCAGGCCGAGCAGCCGAGGAAACAGGCGCTCAGGGATCATCGATGCCTGAACGAACGTGACGGGAGCGCTGGCCGTGGGCGCCCCCGGCTGATCGGCGTCGATCGTGAACTGCACGGTGCGCGACCGGCGCTCCCACTGCAGTCGGTTGGCGTGCACCTTGAGGCGAATCAGCGTGCTGGCGCCGGGTTCGACACCCGCGGCCGGCGGATCGAAGTCGCCGTCGACCCGACCTGTTGGATCGAGAAGGTGCAGCCGGCACGAGGCCTGGGTGTTGCCCTGGTTCTCGAGCATCATCTCGTAGACCGCGGTGCGACGGGCACGAAGCGCCGGTTGCAGCATGTGCAGTCGTCGAGTGAAGGTTGGGCCGACCTGCAGGGTCGTTTCGCTGGCGCCGACGTCGTCGGGGTCGCTCTGGGGAACGATGCGCACCGTCAGCGCGGTCGGGCCCGCAGTTGTGGATGGCAGGAGTGGCGGCTGCACCTCGACGTCGACGACCTCTTGTGAACCGCCGAAGAGCGTGACGGAGCCCGGACGGATCGTCGTCCAACCGGCAGCAAGTCCGACCGGCGCCAACGAGAACGTCTCGGTGGTATCGCCGAGGTTGACAATCGTCAACTGGAAGACGGCCGAGGTGCCAGGTACGACCTCGATGTCGCTTCGCGAGAACCATGCCTGAGCAGCCATCGCCGCAACGCTACTGGCGGTCGCCTCGCTGTAGGCGTCAATGCCGCCGCAATCGGTGTGTCTGATGACGACCGCAGGCAGCGGACCTAGCGAAAGCTGATGCGATCCCTGCCGGCCAGCTTCGCTTGACGCAAAGCGTCATTGGCAGTCGCCAGGAGCTTGCTCGAGTTGATCGCGCCGCTGCCGACGGTGACGCCAACCGATGCGGTGAGGTGCGCCGTCTCCGGCAGACCGGGCCACGCCCGAGCGGCGATCAGTTGACGGACTCGTTCGAACACCACCCGTGCGTCACCTGCCGAGGTGTCGCGCAGAACCATCACGAACTCGTCGCCACCGGTACGCACCACCGAGTCACCGCGGCGACAGACACGTTCGAGAACAGTGGCAACGTCTTGCAACACGCCGTCTCCGGCCTGATAGCCGAACTCGTCGTTCACCCGTCCGAACCTGTCGATGTTCAACGCCCCGATGCACACCGGTGCGTCATCACACAGCACCTCCGGCAACCACCGGCCGAGGAACTGGCGATTCGGCAACCCTGTCAACAGGTCGGCCTCATCAGCGCAAGCGTGACGGAGCCGGTCGACACCGGCACGAACGTTGTCCCATCGATCGGCGGTCTGCGAGTGAAGCTTCGTGTGCATCCGCTCGATGGTGTGCTGCAATACCGCGCGGGCATCGTCGTGTCGACCCATGCTCCACAGCACGTCGACTTCGATGGCCATGAGCGGTCGCATGCAGTCGCCGACATCGACATCCTTGGCAAGGTTTTTGGCCTCAGCGATCAACGTCAACACCGTGGTGTCGAGCGAGGAGTGCCACCGGGCGATCACCTCGCCAACGGCGGCGACCACCTGTTCGCGTCGCATGCCGTGGGCGAGTGCGATCTCCCTGGCGCGCCGCGCATCACTGAGCGCCGACTGATGATGGCCGAGCCCAGCAAACAGGACCGATCGATGAGCCAACGCCACACAGGTCGGACCGACCTGCTGAGGGCCCTCCGGATCGAGCGCCGCGGTAGCGGCATACAGACCGTCGCGCAGATGTCGACCACGTTGATCCGGGTCGGACGCGGCAGTCGCAGCCGCGCAAAACGCAGCCGTCAGGTTCGCGTACGCGGCCTGGCGGTCTTCGTCGGTGGCCGCGATCCGCAGGCAGCGGTCGTAGAGCACCAGCGACGATTCGAAGAACCCTGACTGGTCGCAGGTGACGGCTAAGTCGTAGATCGCCGGGTATGCAGAAGCCTCGTGAGGAAGCTGCTCGACGGCGTAGATGACGTCGGCCAACAGCAGTGCGCCGCTGGTGACTGGGTCGTGTGGTGCATTGTCTTCGATCACCCGATGAATCCTCCCTCGAAGGGCCTACGATGCCCGATCGTGGCTGGCAACTTCCCTGTTTCACGCCCCCGACGATTGCGCAGCTCGGCCGCTATGCGACACCTCGTCGCTGAGACGCGTGTCGATGTGGCCAATCTCGTCGCCCCACTATTCGTACGCGAAGGCATCGACGAACCGCAGCCGATCGTCTCGATGCCTGGGGTGGTGCAGCACACCCGCGACAGCTTGCGCGCCGAGGTCACCGAGCTCGCCGATCTCGGCATCGGCGCCGTGATCTTGTTCGGAGTTCCTTCCACCAAGGATTCCATCGGCTCGAAAGCCTTCGATCCTGAGGGAATTGTGCAATTGTGCCTGGCTGATTTGGCCGAAAAAGTTGGCGACCGGATCGTGTTGATGGCCGATCTGTGTGTCGACGAGTACACGGATCATGGTCATTGCGGCGTGCTAGACGGCCCAGCCGACGATCCCAACACATCGGTCGACAATGATGCCACCCTCGAGATCTACAGTCGCATCGCTGTTGCCCAAGCCACAGCGGGTGCCCACGTCGTTGCACCCAGCGGGATGATGGATGGTCAGGTCGGCGCCATCCGAGGCGCGCTCGACGCCGCCGGTTTCACATCGACGTCGATCCTCGCCTATTCCGCAAAGTACGCCAGCGGTCTATATGGGCCGTTCCGCGATGCCGTCGACGTGCAGATCGCCAGTGGTGGCACGCGCAAGGGTTACCAGCAGGATTTCCGCAACGCCCGCGAAGCGCTGGTCGAGATCGACGCCGACCTGGCCCAAGGCGCCGACATGGTGATGGTCAAGCCGGCGTTGTCGTACCTCGATGTGATCGCCGCGGTGCGTGC
>JAENVT010000617.1 GCA_016650435.1 Ilumatobacteraceae bacterium | reverse complement strand
GTCTTCAGGCCGACGAAGCCATAGACGACGTGCACTCCGGCGCGCTCGAGCGCTTTCGCCCACGTGACGTTGGTTGCCTCGTCGAATCGCGCCTTCAGTTCCACCAGCACCGCCACCTGCACGCCACGCTCGGCGGCACGGATCAAGCTGCGGGCTATGGGGCTGTCGCCGCCGGCTCGATACAACGTCATCTTGATGCTCTGCACGCGCGGGTCGTCGGCGGCTTGGGCGATGAACGATTCGATGCTGCTGGCAAAGCTCTCGTACGGATGATGGGCCATCAGCGGGCGTTCGCGAATCACCGAGAAGATGCTGCGGTCGGCTTCCTCGGCGGCGGCGATCCGGCCGGCGGTCACCGGCGGCCATGGCACATCCTTGAGATCTTCGCGATCGAGCGAGTGGAGCTGCCACAAACATGTCAGGTCGAGTGGCGCCCGATGGGCCGTGACATCGTTGGCACCGAGGTCGAGCTCGCGCAGCAACAACTCGAGCATTTCTTCGCTGATCCCGGCCTGCACCTCGACCCGTACCGCTCGTCCGAATCGGCGACGACGCAGTTCCATCTCGACAGCCGCGAGCAGGTCGTCTGCCTCTTCGTCTTCCAGCGTGAGGTCGACGTTGCGAGTCACCCTGAAGACGGTGTGCTCCTCGACCACCATCCCAACGAACAGGCTGTGTAGCTGGGCGGCGATCAACTGCTCGGCGGGCAGGAAGCGAATGCCGTCGGGCAGGCCAACCAGGCGCGGGAATACGGTTGGCACCTTGACCCTGGCGAATCGTCGTTCGCCGGTGTCGGGATCGCTGACCATCGCCGCCAGGCTGAGCGCGAGGTTCGAGATGTAGGGGAACGGGTGCGCCGGGTCGACAGCCAGCGGCGTGAGCACGGGGAAGATCCGCTGCTGAAAAACGTCGGCGAGATACATCTTGTCGTCGGCACCTAGATCGTCCCAGCTGACCAACTTCACCCCCCGCTGGGCGAGCTCGGGCACCAGCATGTCGAGCAGCACTTTCTCCTGCTCGATCACGAAACCTTCGACGTTCGGGCCGATCGCAGCCAGTTGCTGGCTTGGGGTCAGTCCGCCGACGGACGTGCCGGCCACGCCGGCCGCGACCTGGTCCTTCAACGCCGAAATACGGACCTGGAAGAACTCATCGAGATTCGATGAACAGATCGCCACGAACTTCAGTCGTTCGAGCGACGGGATTCCGGGCTCCTGCGCCAGAGCCAGAACGCGGCGATTGAAGTCGAGCCAGCTGAGCTCTCTGTTGAGCAGCCGACTGGGCGCCTCCATGACGGCCCGATCAATCGCCTTCAGGGATACCGAGGTCCCATTCCAGCGAGATTCGTTCGCGCTCGGCGTCGCGCACGATGCGCTCTCGGTTACGCCGGAACTGCGGATCATCGCGGGGCAGCAACACCAGGCGCGCCATCACGCGGGTTCGAAATTCCTCGAGCACCGTGCGGTCGCCGTAGTCGCTGTACAACTCCCAATGTGGCGACACCGGGCCAAGATACACGATGCGCACGTGAGCTCGTGGCGGCTCGTTGACGATGTCGGTCATGGGTTTCCTCCTGCGCCGATTCGGCGGCCAGGGCGGGCTCCGGCCACGCGGCGACCACGCGACGGCCACGCGGCGGATGGAGTGTATCGGCAGGGGTGCCTGGCTATGGCCGCAAGACAGTGGTATAAAACCCGACTTCAACGGGAACCAAATCACTTCGCGAGACGTCTATACCTTGCAAAGCGAAGTGTTGCGGCGACCGGAGTCACTCTGGGCTTGGTCGGGCGCACCACTAGACTGCGACGCGTCGCGGTCGAAAAGGAGACACGATGCACCGTATCGAGAACCCCACCGAAGTCGACACCGTCACGGCCTGGATGGCCGATGGCAACTGCCGCAACTACCCGCCGGCAGTGTTCTTCCCCAGCGACGGCGTCGGCGTCGATCGGGCCCGCAAGATCTGCACCGATTGCCCAGTCGCCACGCTCTGCTTGGAATATGCCCTCGACGAGCGGATCGAGCACGGCGTGTGGGGCGGTTGCAGCGAGCGCGAGCGCCGTCGAATCCTGAAGCGCCGCCGCGTCGCTAGCT
>JAENVT010000616.1 GCA_016650435.1 Ilumatobacteraceae bacterium | reverse complement strand
GAACAGGCGGAAGCGGGAGATGTTGCGCGATTCGTCGCCGAGTGCGGCCCTGGTCAGCAGCGTGTAGGCAAACAGAGCCGACATCTCGAGATAGAGGCCGAGCCCGAGCAGCGCCGGATTGACGGTACGCAGCTTTCCAGCGGCCTCACGAACACCCGGTACCACGACGTATGTGGCAAAGTAGACGACGGTGACGAACGCCAGCAGTTTGAGCGTGAATCGGAACGGCCGGAACCGCCTCGGGCGCGGCGGGCCACCCGTGTCATCTGGTGAAATGCGCGGCAGTTCACCGGTCGCTGGGTCATCCGACTCGATGGCCATTTCGTACTGCTTAGTCCAAATCGACAGTCAACGCAGGCGATGCGACGTGCGGTGCTCAAGTATCTGAACCCCCCGTGCCGATATCTTCGTTGGGAACCGAGAGGGAGAATGGCATGAAGAAGATCATCTTGGCGGGCGCGTTCGCGTTGCTCGCGGCGTGCAGCAGTGCGGCCAAAGACAGTCCAGCGGGAGCGGGAGTGGATGGCACCTCTGGGTCCGCCGGGTCAACGGTCGAGGGCGGATCTACCGAGACCTCCGTCGGGGGTTCCGCCGACACGGTCACGGTCGACAACTTGGGCGACATGCCTCCGAAGTGCATCGAACTGCTGAGCAAGTTCTTGAAGCAGATTGAGCCGACCGTTTCCAAGATCGACTGGGAGAAGGCGACGCTCGCCGACTTCGAGGCGTTCGGCAGTTCTTTCACGGCGGAATCCGACTCGTTCGACAAAGAGACCACTGCCGCCGGCTGCGACAAGTACAACCTCCAGGGCTCCGACGAGAAGCAGTTCGAACAGATGGCTGCGCTCGCGAAGAGCGAGGCACCGGGGACGCTCGGATTCATCCAGTTCCTCAACTCCCTCTCGGCTAGCGCTAGCGCGACCGGCGGTTCGGTGCCGGCTGATTGCAACGGCACAATCGCTGAGATCGAGCCGTTCGTGAGCGGTGGCGGGACGATGAAGGACCTGACGATGGTCGAAGTGACACGGCTCGGCCAATTGATGCAAGCAGTTCGGACAAACTGCACCGCAGAACAGTCCACAGCGTTCTTCGGCCGCGCGGACATCACGGCATTTCTCAGCGGCTGATCTGCCGTGACGCCGCGACGCTGTTGACGAGTGTTCGTAGCCGGTCTGTCAACTCGGTGCTGCTGTCGGCCGGGCACTTGCCGAGATGTACCACGACGAGTTCCTTGTCGGGCACCACCACGCAGAACTGACCTTCGTATCCATGGCAGCCGAGGCTGCCCGGCTGATCTCGCCACATCCACCAATGGCTGCCGTAGTCAAACCCGTCCTCGTCGCTGGCGACATATGTGCGCGCATGATCGCGCCATCCTTCCGGGAGCACACGACGACCATCGGCGATGCCGTCGTTGCGGTATAGCTCTCCGAACTTGGCGAAGTCACGAGCCGTTGCATACACGTACGAGGATCCGACGAAAGTTCCGCTGGTGTCGAACTTGGGAATCGCGCTGTGCATGCCGGCCGGCTCGAACAGTCGCTCGCGCAAGAACGTCTCCATGCCATCGCGACCACCTCCGACCACATCGCCGATGATCCTGCAGATGATGTTGGTTGTTCCACTTGAGTAGTTCCACGTCGAGCCAGGCCGACGGGTCATCGGGAGCGCAGCCGCGTAGGCGGCCATGTCGTGCTGCCCCGCACCGAACAGCATCTCGATGCAGTGGCTCACGGAGTCGTCGACGTAGTCCTCGATCCATTCGAGCCCGGGCCGCATGTCGAGCAGATCCTGCAACGTGATCGCTTCTTTGGGAGTGCCCTGCCAGCTGCCGACGTTGGCTGGACGATCAAGGTGGAGGTGGCCGTCGCCCACGAGAATCCCGACAGCGGCGTGGGTGATGCTCTTGGCCATGCTCCACGAAATCAACGTTGTGTCGGGCGTGACCGGACCGCCACTGCCGAAGACGGAGTCGGGCAGAACGCCGTATCGTTCGAACACGACTTCGCCACGATGAAGCACCACCATCGCCAGGCTGACGCCGTGCGG
>JAENVT010000615.1 GCA_016650435.1 Ilumatobacteraceae bacterium | reverse complement strand
GGCCCGCTGAACGGTGGTCCCATTGCTGGTGCCACGCCCCGAAGCCGTGATCACGCCGCCATCGTGCTGGGTGTTGTCGACGACCTGAACAGTCTGGCTTCCTGCCGTCGCCGGGTCCTGGTCGACCGTCGGGGCCTTCAGCACGTCGAACGTGAAGTCGATTCGACAGATGTCTCCTGGTAGGGGTAACTGCACGTGGGTTCCTGGCGGTTGAGGCGCGAAACGCAGCCGCCCGAATGCCGGATCGATCAATGTGACCGCGAAGGTCATTCCGGCACACGCGGTACCCGCCGCGCCAAGTCCCGTAGCGGAGACCTGGAACACGCCTGGATCCGCACCACCAATAGGAGAACATGCCGAGAACGAACCGAGCAGTCCGCACGACGGGATCAGTGTGATGCCGAGTTCGCCGCTCGGACAAGGTAGGCCGTCACCCACGTTGCACACCGTGCTGGCCGTGTTTGGGGTGGTGTTGTCGTTCCTCAGCTGGATCGACGCGGCCAGGCCCGTGTTTCCGACGGTGACGGTGGTGGGAAATGTTGGAGTTGCCGCCGCACCGAGCCCGGCCTCGGCGACATCGCTTCCAACAAAGGCGATCAACAATGGGATCGCGACGATTGCAACGCTGTAACGGAGCGCTCTGGTCAACCCGCTAGCAAACACTCGACCCCTCCTCAGGTACAAGCGCAGCCAGGGATCGGAGCGACGCGACGGGCAACGAACCATCACCCGCCTGCGCAGATTACACCGCCACCACACTGCGCACAATGATGCACACACAGAGCGTCATCCGATTGTTATATCACGCCACCCTTCACGATTTGCGCAACGGTGGAAAGCGGCTCGGCAAACCCTTTGCGCCAACTTGGAACAGCACAACTGGATCGGGAAGGCCGCGCAACTTGTGCTCGCCGAGTGCTTTGAAGCGCACGCCCATTGGGGCTGATGCCTTCACGCCTTCTCGGGTGTTGGCCGACACCACGACTTGGCCACCGTGGCCAACCGCGGTGATGCGTGACGCTGTGTTGACGTCCATGCCGACGTAGTTGCGTTCGGTCGAGGTGGGGTAGCCGCTGTGGATGCCGATACGAACGCGCACGTCGAGGTCGTCGACCCACGACCGCGCCATCAACGCCAGCTGCAATGCGACTGCAGCGTCGACAGCGGATCGAGGCGACTCGAAGACGGCAAAGAACTCGTCAGCGCGCGCTTCGACTTCGTGGCCGCCGGAGTCGACGACACCTCGGCGCAGGATCGACCAGACCTCGTCGATCAACTCCCTGTATCGAGCCCCCAGCTGTTGCACCAGCGCAGTGGAGCCCTCGATGTCGGTCATCAGCATGGTCACGAAACCCGACGGAAGGTCGATCGGGCCTGGCCGTTGGGCGCGCTCGGTTTGCAACTGACCGGCAATGAAGCCAACCGGCACGATCTTGAACTTCTTGGCGGCGTTCAGCAGTCGCATTCGGGCCTTCTCGCGCGCCAGTTCGTCTTCGAACGTAACCTGGCCGAAGCGCACCAGCGCGTTGCGGACGTGTGCCGGATCGTGGATCGGCAGCCGGCGCCGACCAGTTGTGTCGATGTACGCGAACGCGCGGTCGGGAAGGCTGGCTCGCTCCTTCGGGTCGAGGCGGGGCATGCGCCGACGATACCAAGGGGGTGTTGCACGGAAGCGTTAGTTCAGCTCTGCGAGCACTCCTCGGTATCGAGCGGAAGAAGGATGAGATCGCCTTCGTCGAGCGCGACTCCTGGGAGCGGTGCTGCGCCGATGCCGGGTAGGTCGGCCATGAGTTGCGGAGGCTTGTCGAGGCGCAACTCCACGTCGCTGTTTTCCGGGCTGAGAATCTTTGCCGTGCCCTGAGCGTGCAGTGGGAACGCTCCATTCGCGCTCCCCTCGAACGACCACGTTGCCGTGCCGTCGGCGTTCGGAATAAACGCGTACGCACCGAAGACCTCGGAGTCGAGCACCGCGTTGAGCGTGAACGGTTTTTGCGTGTCGCAGACGATGCCGGTGAACGTCCATCCCTGAAGTTGTTGGTCGACCTTCCAACCTGCCTGCCAATCTTGCAACCGGAACACCTGCTCGCCGAGATCCCAATGAAGAGTCTTGGCGATGTCGATCGCTCCGCTTGCGACGCCAAAGCCGTCCGATGCGGTGAACCCGTCAAAGAACACGTTGAACAACGAGTTGATGTTCTCCGGCTCGACCTGTGCTGAGACGTCGATGGAGAAGTCGCGAAGTACGGGCTTGGCGGATTTGGGATAGTCGCGCTTTTGGGCTCTGGCCGTAATGGTCGTTTTGACCTCGCCTTTTGGATCGGTTGTCTGCTGCATCTGGGTCTGATCCAAGTCGACAAAGGCCGTGCTCGTGTCGAGTCCCTGGCCGAATCCAAGATCGCCCTTGAAGATGATGTCAACGCCTGGAAGGTGTCCATCGGCGGGAAAACTGAATCCGATGCCGAGAAAGTTCAGAATGGCAGTGGCCGCACAGGCGATCTTTTTGTTGCCGTCCGGCAGATTGCCGATGTCCATGCTGACGTCCCATGTGATCACCGTCGTCTTGCCCTTGCCGTCGCTCTGAAGGTGGTTGCGTACGAGCGGGTCGGGATCCTGAGTTTGACCAAGCGTCAGGCTGTTCACCTGCATCAGCAAGCTCAGCAATCCTCCGACCAGGTTGGCCTTCTTGGCCAGAGCGTTGAACTTCTGGACCTTGTCGACATCGATGAGGTGCGGGTTCAGCACGGCGATCTTTTCGATCAGACCCTTCAACGCCGACGTCATGCCCGGCAACTCGAGCCCGGAGCCGATCTTGTTGGCGAGGAAGTTCGTCCAGAACGTCATCGTCTCGTCGCCAGCGATCTCGGCACACGGTACGTCGGCGCGCAGTGCCCGCTTGGCTGGCACCGCCACTGAGCGAAAGCCCATGATCGATGTATTGCCGGCCGCTGCTACGGCTGTGAAGCCACGCAACGCGACCCATGAGATCAGTTGCGCGGTTGCGACGTCGACGTACACGATGTCGGCCGTCGCCGCTGCGTCGAGGAGATCAGTTCCCGGACCCGTGTGCCGAGCCCGTTCGGCCACGAAGTTTCCGAACAACGCCACCTGCGGATCCGCACTCGCGGCCGCGGCGCGCAGATCGGCGAGCAACAGATCGCCGAGGCCGGCGGACTGCGAGTCCTCGTCGACGTACATTCGCACGATGTCGCTCAGCGGCAGCCCGCTGGTCTTCAGCGCGGCGTCGGATTGCATCCATACGGCGGCGTACGTCGGTCCGATCGGGTCGTCGGCGGTCGTGCCGATTCCTGCGCCACCGTCACCGAGCACCGGGATGCCCATCGAGTCGTAGGCGGAAAGCCAGCCGCCGATCGGATCGGTAGCGGTGCTCACTGACGTGGAAAGGCTCAGCGCCTGTTCTTGCGGAGTGGTACCAGTGATTGCCGCCGGCGGTGGCGGCTGGGGTACATCCACCGGAGGTAACGAAGCTGCGGTAGTGGATGTGGGAACACCAGATCCTGCCGGAACAGAGCTGGATGCGGAATCGGAAGGTGCGGGTTCACTGGTCGGCGGATTCGTGGCCGTGCTTGTCTTGGTACCGCCGCCCGAGCAACTGACGATCACCGTGATCACAACAAAGACTGATAGTGCCTGCCTCGTGAATCCCCGCCGCATGAGGTCACATTAGCCACGGCCCCCGGGGCCACGGGTTGACCTCGACGCGCAGCGCCACCCTCAATCGGGCGGAGATCATGTCAGCCATCCCAGTGATGCATCGACTGACGGCATCGGCAGCAAGGGGTAGTCCAACAGCACGTGCGTGTCGGTCATCGTGAGTATGTAGGCATGTCGCAGTAAGCGGGCGGCATCGGCCTTCGGGATCTTGGAGAGCTTCGTGCGTACCTTGCGATTCGCAAGTGCAACCGCCGCCCATGCCGCCCGCTCGTCCTCACCGAGCGCAGTGCGCACGGCGCGCGCCCGCATCGCAAATTGGTCACGCCCCTTGATGAAACGGTCGGCCAACTCGAACGGTGAGCGGTCGATCTGAATGGTGGCTCCCAGCAAGCCGTCGCCCTCCAGCTGCGGAGCGCGTGCTGCAATTCGATACCGAAGGTTCAACAGGCGGCGTCGGACGGCAGTCGTCTGGTCGTACAACACGTCCTTCACTGCCAGCAACGTCAACAGTTCGCCCAGTACCGGCACGCGCACTCGAGCACGATTCGTCAATTCCTTGGCCGCCGATGCGTTGATGACCACGACCTCATCGATGGAGTTTGGCGGCGGCGTAGGGACGTCGCTATCTGCGTCGAAGCCCGACGTGACCCGCAGCACCCATTCCGTTCCCATGTTGTCGTAGACGCCGCCATCGGTGAGGACAAAGTTGCGAAACGGCGCACGCTTGGCGAAGTGGTGCCTGTCGGTTGCCAGGCCGACCGGCGGGAACGCACCAGGCAATGCTGCCGAGGCTTGTGTAGCAGCAGCGAGGCGCAACCCGGCTGTGTCGCCGAAACCCGTGCGCCACGAGTAGACGAACCGCCCCGAGAAGTACACCGGTTCACTCGTCTGCAGATCGGTGGAACAGATGATGTGATCGACACCGTGATGCATCGCCTCCAGCGTTCGTCCGGCGAACAACGCGTGTTCGAAACTCTTTCGGGCCACCCAGCTACGACGTTGAGCGACGATCCCAGCGAGAACAACGGCGACGGGCCAGGCGACATAGGCGGAGGGTGTTCCCCGCACCAGCGATACGACGAGCGCGCCTGCGATCGGCACGGCAATCGCGATCAGCAACACGTACGTGAGCACGGACGTCCACACAGTGCCGCGCAGCGCGATGCGTCTCGCCAAGGTACGCACATGGCCGCGGAAGTCACCAGGCGACACGGTTGCGACATCGGCGTGAATCGAAATCCAAGCGTTGGTGAGCGAACCACCCGACACCGATGAGATTGCCGAGATCTCTCCGCCCTTGCCGGCGTCGATCAGATAGAGCAGCGCACCAAGCCCGAACAACGAGGCGCGGTGTCCCCCGCCGCTCAGGCAGACGCCGATGTGTTGGCGGCTCGAAGCACTCATGCTTGCCCCTAAGACCCACCGGCTTTTGCCATACGCGGGTTCGCAGATCTTACGCCGCCACCGACCACCCGTCGATAGACGATCCGCTGGTGCTCGAACTCGGCGGCAAACCTGCGCGATTCGGGCTCAAGTAGCGAGGTTGAGACTCCGATGGTGTCATATGGAGCCGGAACGGCGCGCGTTGAATTCGATGAGCCGCAAAGAGGGTGAGTTCACCCTGCTCCTGGATGAGCAATTCGACATCTTGTGGCACAGCGATTCGTTGTCACGAGTGCTCGGTTGGACCGACCTTCGCGGCCGCAACGGCACTGAGTTCGTCCACCCCGACGATCTCGAACTCGTTCTCGAGACGATGATGCAGGTCCTTGAAGGCGGCGATCACCACGGACTTGGCCCGACATTCGCTCCAGAATCGGCCGACATCCGCGTCGCCGACGTCAACGGTGTATGGCACCCGTTCGAGACGACGACCTGGAATCACATGGATGACCCCGATGTGAAGGGCGTGCTGTGCACATGCCGCCGCGTTCACGATCGGTCAGACGTTGCCGTGGTCATCGAGATGCTCGGGTCCGGAACCGACGTACAACGCGTTGTGCCGATCATCGCCCGCCTCGCCGATCGCTCGATGGG
>JAENVT010000614.1 GCA_016650435.1 Ilumatobacteraceae bacterium | reverse complement strand
GCCTCGGTCTTGGTAGGCAGGCCGGTTGAGGGCCCGCCACGCTGCACGTCGATGAGAATGAACGGCAACTCCAATGAGACAGCCAAGCTGGTGGTCTCGCTCTTCAAGGCGACACCCGGACCACTTGTGGCAGTGACACCGAGGTGACCGGCGAACGCTGCGCCGAGCGCCATTCCGGCTGCGGCAATCTCGTCTTCTGCCTGCACCGTACGCACACCGAAGTGCTTGTGCTTGGAGAGTTCGTGGAGGATGTCGCTGGCAGGAGTGATCGGGTAGCTGCCGAGGAACACGGGCAGCTTCGCCAGTTGCCCGGCTGCGACCAGACCCCACGCCAGCGCAACGTTGCCGCTGATGTTGGTGTACTCCCCCGGCGGCAGCTTGGCCGGCTTGACCTCGAATCGATGCTCGAACTGTTCGGTCGTCTCGCCGAAGTTGAAACCGGCGGTGAAAGCGGTTGCGTTGCTGAGGCGAACGAGTTCGTCCTTGAACTTGCTGTCGATCCAGTCGAGTGTTGGTTGCGTGGGCCGTGAGTACAGCCACGACACCAGGCCGAGCGCGAAGAAGTTCTTGGACCGCTCGGAGTCGCGCGACTTCACGCCCAACGGCTCTGTCGCCTTCTGAGTCAGCGATGTCATGGGCACCTCGACAACGCGGTAGCCCGAGAGCGAGTCGTCGGTCAGCGGATTGACGGCGTACCCGGCCTTGGCCAGATCACGCTCTCCGAAGGAGTCGCTGTTGACGATCAGCAGACCGTGCGGCTCGAGCCTTCCGAGGTCGGCCTTCAAGGCCGCGGGATTCATCGCGACCAGCACGCTCGGTTCGTCGCCGGGTGTCGTGATGTCGTGATCGCTGATCTGCACCTGAAAGCTCGAAACGCCGTTGACCGTTCCTGCTGGAGCGCGAATTTCGGCCGGATATTCCGGCAGTGTGGACAGGTCGTTTCCGAACGTTGCGCTGACCGAGGTGAATCGATCACCGGTCAGCTGCATGCCATCTCCAGAATCGCCAGCGAACCTCACGACCACGCGTGTAATGGTTTCGGCTTCACGCCCCGGTGGGCGCTCTACGGTGTCCGTCATGGCCACCTCCTCCCGCGAGGGGCGGCCTCGTTGCCGTCCCGCTCTTCAGACGTTATATCGCCTTGCGGGTAACAAAGGCGACACCAAGCAGTGAAATGAGCAATCCGACCAACGCCAGTGCACCGAGCCGTTCACTGAACAGCACAGCGCCCTCGACCGCGCTCAGCGCGGGAGTGAGGAAAAACAGGCTTGTGACCTGCGACGCTGCCCTGCGCTGCAGAAGCCACAGCATCAGCAAAATGGCCGCGATCGAGAGCACCACGATTGCCCACAGCAGGGCGAAAACCGACCGGCCGGTGGCCCGAAAATCGATTCGTTCCCAAACGGTGGCGAGGATCAGGAATACGACCGCAGCGGTCATATATTGCACAACGGTGCCCCACAGAAGCGGCATCGTCGAGCACTTCTTGCGCTGTATCAACGTGCCGCCGGCCATCCCCAGCACACTGACCGCTGACGCCGCCATCGTCATCGTCGTTATGCCGGTGGAGTGGTTCACCAGTCGATCGACGACGACCGCGATCACGCCCGCAAAACCCAATCCGACACCGATCCACTGCAATCGCACCAACCGTTCGCCAAGAACCCGTCGCGACGCCAAAGCGGTGAGTACGGGATGGAGACCGGCGATCAAGGCGCTGACGCCTGCCGGCAACCCGCGGTCGATCGCGACGAACACTCCGCCGAGGTACAGCACGTGCATGCCGAGGCCGGCCAGCATCACCCACGGTACGAGCCGTCGATCGACTCGAGGAGCGCGACGAACCGCGGCGAAGATCGCCAACAGCCCACCGGCCAGCACCATCCGCACTGCGAGGAACGTGACGGGGCCCGTGTCTGTCGTCGCGTAGCGGGCGACGACGAAGCCGGTGCTCCACAACACCACAAAGATCCACGGCGTCCACGAGACGACGCGAGAAGGGCGAGTCGCCGAAGCGACCCGCCCTTCCACGATCGAACCCTGCAATTCGGTCAGGCGCCACCCTCAG
>JAENVT010000613.1 GCA_016650435.1 Ilumatobacteraceae bacterium | reverse complement strand
TGTGGGCCGGTCGGATTGGCCTGCATCGCCGAGCTGAAGATGCGCGGCATCGGCCCGATCGTCGCCGCCGACTTCTCGAGCAAACGACGGTCCCTCGCCGAACTGCTTGGTGCGGATGTCGTCGTCGATCCACGCGTCACATCCGCGATCGAGGCGTGGCGTGCCGCCGATGGTGTGCGCACGCCGGTGATCTTCGAGGCAGTAGGCGTGCCGGGAATGATCGACCAAGCCATGCGCATCGCCCCCAGGGACGCACGAATTCTCGTCGTCGGCGCATGCATGCAGGAGGATCGCTTCCATCCGATGCTCGGCATCGGCCGCGAGCTGAGTCTGCAATTCGCGTTCGGCTACGAACCAGCCGAATTTGCCGCTGCGCTGACCTCGATCGCCGACGGCAGAGTCGACCTCGCCCCGTGGGTCACGGCCACAGTGGGGATCGACGGAATTCCTCAGGCCTTCCGAGACCTCGCCAACCCCGAGCAGCACGCCAAGATCATCGTGACGCCGTGACAATCGATGTCACCGAATCCGCAACGAATACCGACACGTTCCCGCGGCAGTACGCCCGCACCCGACGGTTCACGCTCGGCGAGCCGCGCAATCTGGTCGTCTCGCCAGACGGACAACGCATCGTGTTCATTCGCAGCAAGTCAGGCGACGACCCGGTCAAC
Organism: Ilumatobacteraceae bacterium; assembly: GCA_016650435.1. The sequence continues at coordinate 4,853 of JAENVT010000613.1, read as the reverse complement.
TGCCTGTACCTGCTCCAGGTCGGAAGCGGCGAGGAGCGGCTCATCGCCGATCCCTCGACGCTGCTTGTACAGACCGATCCCGACGAGGACCTGCCGGCCGAGGAACGCGTCAGGCGCGAGCGCATGCGCGAGACAGCCTCGGGCGTCACCACATTCGCCACCGACACTGCCGTCACGGTTGTTGCGTTTCCCCTCGCCGGCCGGCTGTTCGTCGCCGGCTTGATCAGTGGGACTTCGCGCGAACTGGTTGTCGAAGGGCCCGTGTTCGATCCACGTCCGCACCCTGGGGCGGGACGACTGGCCTACGTATGCGGTAACGCGCTGCGAATCGCAGAGCTCGACGGATCCAGTTGGGAGCTGGCCAGCGATGAAGATCCCGACGTGTCGTGGGGATCCGCCGACTACATCGCCGGTGAGGAGCTGCATCGATTTCGGGGCTACTGGTGGAGCCCCGACGGCGCGGCGATCGCTGCATGCCGAGTGAACGTCGCGCCCGTGCAGCGGTGGTACATCGCCGACTCGGCGACGCCAGACCAGCCATCCCACGAGGTGCGCTACCCGGCGGCGGGGACACCCAACGCCGTCGTCGAGTTGCACGTGCTGGCGATCGATGGCGGCAGCATCGACGTCAACTGGGATCGCGATCGCTTCCCCTACCTCACCGGTGTTCATTGGGTGTCGAACGAGCGGTTGCTGCTCGCCGTGCAATCGCGCGATCAGCGCGACGTGCAGGTCTTGGAGGGCAACCCGACGACGGGTGACACCGCGGCGATCTACGCAGATCACGACGACACGTGGGTCGAGCTTGTGCCGGGAACTCCCGACGAGCTCGACGACGGACGTCTGGTGATGACGGGCGAGCGCGAGGGCACGCGTCGTCTCTTGATCGATGGTCAAGCCGTGACACCGACTGATCTCCAGGTACGGTCCGTTGCGGCGGTGCGCGGCAATTCGGTTGTCATCCACGCCAACAATCCCGCCGACGCGACGGTGCTGCAGGTGTGGGAATGGAACGACGACGGACTCCATCAGCTCAGCGACAGTGGTGGTATGCATATTGCGGTCGTAGGCGGCTCGACCACGGTGCTGCGCAGCGTGTCGTTGGACGACTGTGCCTCGGTGACGAAGGTCGTGGGCGGACCAAAATTGGCCTCGTTTGCCGCGACACCCCTGGTCGATCCCAACGTCGCCCTCCATCACTACGGCGATCGGCGTCTGGCGACTGCGGTGTTGCTGCCCCGCGATCACGATGGCTCTCCGCTGCCGGTCCTTCTCGACCCGTACGCTGGTCCGCACGTGCAGACCGTCGTCGCGTCACGCAGCAGGTACTGCTTGTCACAATGGTTCGCTGATCAGGGTTTTGCCGTCGTCGTCATCGACGGCCGCGGCACACCGGGACGCGGTAGCGACTGGGAGCATGCAATTCATCTCGATCTGGCAACCGCGATCCTCGACGACCAAGTCGACGGACTGCACGCCGCTGCCGACGACTATCCCCTCGACCTCGAACGCGTCGCGCTTCGCGGGTGGAGCTTCGGGGGATATCTGGCGGCGTTGGCGGTGATGCGCCGGCCCGACGTGTTCCACGCCGCGATTGCCGGCGCGCCAGTCACCGACTGGCGTCTGTACGACACCCACTACACCGAGCGCTACCTCGGAGATCCGACCATCGACGACACCGCCTATGCCAACTCGTCGCTGTTGCCGTTGGCTGCGTCGTTGACCAGACCGTTGCTGTTGATCCACGGTCTTGCCGACGACAACGTCGTTGCCGCGCACACACTTCAACTGTCCTCGGCGCTGCTAGCCGCGGGTAAACCGCACGAGGTCCTCCCGCTGGTAGGGGTCACCCACATGGCTTCGCAAGAGGTCGTCGCCGAGAATCTGTTGCTGCATCAGCTCGACTTCCTGCGGCGATTCCTCGCGCCCTTGCCGAACGGTTAGGTTCACCTGCGATGAACCAACGCCTGCGCGATCTGTACGGCCACGTTTCGGTGCACGCCACGGCCGATCGCGAACACGAGGCCGTGATCGAACTGTTGTTGCTCGTCATGGTCGCGGATCGCCACATCTCCGACGAGGAACTCGACGAGATCAGAGCGATCAGTGACGATTCCGGTTGGGAGTCCGAGACGTTCTCGTTCGACCAGTACCTGGGCCAAGCCATGGCCAAAGTGCGCGCCGCGGTTGCTGATCACAACACCGATGCCCTGCTCGACGACATCGACAAGCGCGTCTCCAGTTCGGTGCTGCGCCATTCACTTTTCTCGGCAGCGCGCGACGTAGCCGGTGTCGACCACGACATCGCCCCTGAAGAGGAATCACTCCTCAGCCAAGTCGCCGTCCGCTTCGCCTAAGCGAGTGGAGTGTTTGGCGCCCACCCGGGTGCCTCGGGACACTCCACAGGCTCGGTCAGACGCTGGCTCGGCGGCCCATCGCAACGCGGTCGTGGCCGTTCAGATCCGCAATGACCTCTATCCCGTCGAAGCCCGAAGCTCGCAGCAATTCGGCCACCGGGTCGCCGTGACCCGAGCCGATCTCGATCACCAACCAGCCATCCGGCCGCAGCCACTGTGGCGCTTCGCGGATGAGGATTCGAACAGCGTCGAGACCATCGGCTCCACCGAAGAGTGCAGTCTCGGGCTCCCATTCGCGCACGATCGGTTCGAGTTCGGAATCGTCGTCGGCAACATATGGCGGATTCGACACGACGAGCGCCAAGTGCCCGCGGAGTTCCTGCGGCAACGCCTCGAACCAATGTCCATGCGCGGCGCGCAGGTTTGCGGCAGCTCGCCCGATGCCCGCAGCATTGGCCCTGGCAACATCGAGCGCGTCTGTCGAACTGTCGGTCATCCAGACCGTCACTCCGTCGATCGGCAACTCGGAAGCCAGCGACAGACCGATTGCACCGCTGCCGGTGCCGAGGTCCGCACAGACAATCGGAAATGGCATCGATCTGGCAAGTCGAAGGGCGACCTCGACCACCGTTTCGGTCTCGGGTCGCGGGATCAACACACGCCGATCGACCATCAGATCGAGGTGTCGAAAATCCCAGCGCCCGAGCACGTATTGCAGAGGTTCGCCGGCTCCGACTCGGGCAAGCATCGAATCGAGGTGCGCTACCGCCCGCTGCGTCGCTGGTCGATCGAGAATGGATAGAAACTCGTCGCCGTCGTGACCCGAGGCAACTTCGCACAACCATCGGGCTTGCGGACGGGGGACGCGCTCAGCTGTCTCGTTCCAGAGGCTGGCCCAGGTAACCGTGCCGTCATTCATCGCCGGCGAGTTGGCGGGCCCGTTCGTCGGAGGCAAGCGCATCGACGACATCGTCGAGGTCGCCGGCGAGCACCTCCTGCAAGCGGTAAATCGTGAACCCGATGCGATGATCGGTGACCCGATTTTCCTTGTAGTTGTAGGTGCGGATCTTCTCGCCGCGGCCACCACCTCCGACCTGAGAACGACGCTCTGCCGACTGTGCTGCTTCTTGCTCGTCTTGGGCGAGTTTCAGCAACCTGGCGCGTAACACCTGCATCGCACGGGCCCTGTTCTGCAGTTGACTGCGTTCGTCCTGCATTGCCACGACCACGCCGGTGGGTTTGTGGGTGATTCGCACAGCGGAGTCGGTGGTGTTGACACCCTGTCCGCCGGGACCACTGGCCCGGTAGACGTCGATCTCGAGGTCACGCTCGTCGATCTCGACCTCGACCTCTTCGGCTTCCGGGAGCACCATCACCGTTGCCGACGAGGTGTGGATACGTCCCTGACTCTCGGTGGCGGGCACGCGCTGGACTCGGTGGGTGCCGCCTTCGAACTTCAACCGGCTCCACGCCGTATCGCCGTTGATCAAGATGGTCACGAGGTTGATACCACCAAGGTCGCTGGCGTCGTGTGACAGCACCTCCAACGTCCAACCTTTCAACGCCGCGAAACCGCGGTACATCTCGTACAGATCGCCGGCGAACAGGTTGCCCTCTTCGCCACCTTCTGCACCGCGGATCTCCATGATCACAGCCTTGCCGTCGTTGGGATCCTTCGGCAACATCAACAGGCGCAGCTGCTCTTCGAGATCAGCAAGGTCCGCTTCAGCCTCCGACAATTCGATGCGCAACATCTGCTTGTCGGTCTCCGACGCGTCGACGAGCAGTTCGCGCGCCGCTTCCGCATCAGCCGAACGCTCGCGGTGCGCACGCAGACATTCGACGACCGGAGTGAGATCCTTGTAGCGCTTCGACACCCGGCGCAGCGCAGCGTGATCGGCCTGAACTTCGGGATCGCTGAGGCTCACCTCTAGCGAGATGAACTCATCTTCCAGGGACGCCAGTCGTTCGAACACCGACCGAGCAGGTTACGACCTCAGCGCGCGGGAATGACGATGGCGTCAGCCGACGGGCACGATGAGCATTGGATCTTTGAGCAGCGCGGCGATGTCGCGTTGCACCGGCACCGCATCGCGCCCCGGGACGACGATTCGGGTTGGTTCACCGGTCGCCAGCCTGGCATCTGTCGCGAACGGAACGAGGTCTAGATCCACCCCCGCGCTGATGACCAACGTCTCCGCGCCGCCATCGATCGACGCGTTGGCAACGCACGGGTAGGGATCTTTCAGGTTCGGGCGGTCCAGCGGCGATGGCCTTGCCTCGATTCGCACGGCGCCGATCAATCCCGGGTCGTCGATCAGCCGCGCCCGCAGTGCCTGCGACTGGCCGAGCCGATTCAAGGGATGCGGATCCGCTCCGTGTTGGCGATGCGGCTCGACGGCCGCGACAACTTTGGCCAACGCGTCAACGGTGGGAATGTTGCCGTGCAACATTTGGAACGCTTCGCGATCGTGCTGACCGATGCCCACCTCGAGC
>JAENVT010000612.1 GCA_016650435.1 Ilumatobacteraceae bacterium | reverse complement strand
TTTGCGGGTGCGGAAGGAAATGCCGAGGTCGCCTCTGACGAGGTTCTTGAGGAAGGCCCAGTACTGCTCGAAGATCGACCCGTTGAGCCCCCACTTCTGCCGCGCCGCGGCCACGATGGTCGGATTGTTCAGCTGCCGCACGCCGACGATGGATGCCAGCGGATCGGCCGGGATCAGCCTCGAGATGCAGAACGCGATCGTGACGATCCCGAGCAGCAGGAGTGGCATGGCCGCGACTCGACGAACGATGAATCGCCTCACAAGTGAAGACTGCCAGCCGTGCTGGTCAGCCGGCGAGACCGAGCAGGCTCAGATCCAAGTTGCAGCAGGCGCTGTAGTGCATGCCGGTGATATCGGTACGCGCGGCGAGAACGAGCTGGGTGTTGACGATGGGGATGACGATGTCGTCGTCGATCATCTGCTGGCCGGCCTCGGTGTACGCCTTGGCCTTTGCGTCGCCCGACGAAGCCAGTGCCTGCGCCAACAGGTCGGATTCCTTCGGGTTGTCCATCGGCTTGCCCGCCGACCCGCCCCCGGCGCTGGCCGCCCAGAACGAGTTCGGGATCAAGCCGAAGTACTGGATGTACTGGCTGGTGTCGGTGTGGTCCGGGGCGAAGTACACGGCGGTGACCGGGATTCCCGTGTCACCGATCCGCGTTGCCCAATCGGGGAACTGGATCGGCGTCAGCTTGAGGTTGATCTTCACCTTGGCGAGATCCTGCTGGATCTTCTGCATCATCAGGTTGAAATCGACGCCGTAGACGTTGGCGTCGGGGTACGTCGCGTCGAGATCGAACCCATCGGCCAGCCCGGCGTCGCTCAACAGCTTCTTGGCGTCGTCAAGGTTGAACTCCGTCAGTGGGAGGTCGGCGCTGCCGGTGAACCCGTTGGGGATCGGCGACGCCTGCCTCTTTCCCTTGCCCGCGACCAGAGCTTGGATCGCGCCGTCGTAGTCGATGGCCTCCTTGATCGCCTTGCGAACGTTGACGTCCTGCAGCTTCTCGCCGCCGGCCGCACCGGGGCTGAGGGCGATGTACACGTAGTTGAACGAGTCGACGAGCTTGGTGGTGACGTCAGCATTGCCTTCCAGCTGTCCGACCGAGTCGACCGAGATCTGCATGGCGATGTCGGCGTCGCCCGACTGCAATTGCTGCAGCTGCGACGACGAGTCCTTGACCTCGGCGAGCGTGACCTTGGGGAACACCGGCTTGTTCGGACCCCAGTAGTTGTCGTTGCGGGCCAGCACCAGCTTGTCACCCTGCGTGTACGACTCGAGCTTGTACGGGCCGCTGCCTGCCGAGTGCGAGAGGAACCAGTCGCCGGCCTTGTCGGTGGTGGCAGCATCCGCTGCCGACGTCGCACCTTGCGCCGTAGCGAGAACGCTGTTGATGATGCCGAGGTAGCTCGCGGCGACGATCGGAAGGAACGCCGAGTTGGGAGCGGAGAACGTGACGACAACCGTGCCCGCGTCGGGCGTGTCGATGCTCTTCAACCCAGCCATCAGATACGACGCCGAGCCCTTCATGTTCGCCAGCCGTTCCCACGAGAACTTCACGTCCTTCGACTCGACGGCCGTGCCGTCGTCGAACTTCGCTGCGGGATCGAGCTTGAACGTGAACACCGTGTTGTCGGCATTCCCCTCCCACGTGGTGGCCAGGCGAGGCAACAGCTTGTTGGGGTCCGCCGGGTCGACCGTGATCAGCGTCTCGTAGACCGCGGTGTTGAAGATCTGGCACGTGTCGCAGTAGGTCAGGCTGAGATCGAGCGTCGTGAGGTCCATGTCGCGGTCGATGACCAGTTCGCGGCCGTTGGCCGGCGTTGCCGGCGCCGTCGAACCGCCGGCATCTGTGGCGCCAGTCGCCCCACTGCCGCTGGGCACAGCACTTGAAGTCGACTTGCTATCGCTGCCGCATGACGCAGCGATGATGACCGCGACCAAACCGAGCGCGACGATCCGCGTCCACTTCTGAGCTCCATTGTGTCGACGCAATCTCGGACCCCCTGTTTCATCGCGGCTCGTGCCGCGCCCCATCGGCTCGCCGCGACATCCGTAACCCCCAGGTGACAACGTACGGCGAGTTTCGTGGCAGAATAACCCGAATCCTTCTCGGGTTCAATGCGAAAGTTCACCACAGAAAGCTCAACAAGGGAGGCGACGATCAACCCTCAAGCGATGCTCGCGTTCCTTGAACCGACGACCAGCCGTCCTCGTCGCCTGCCCCTGCAGGCGCGCAGTCAGCGACGCGTCGCCCACGTCCTCGACACCGCGGCACGACTGATCGACCAGGTCGGCCCGGAGGCGGTCACCACCGGAATGATCGCCAAGGCAGCCGGCGTCTCCATCGGCTGGCTGTACGACTTCTTTCCCAACCGCGAGTCGATCTTCGACGCGATCGTGGCAACCAGCCTCGACAAGGTGACACCGATCGCCGAGGCGGTGCACGAGTCCAGACCCGACGACGACTGGCGCGAGGTCCTCGGTGCGGTGGTCGATGCCTTGTTCGTCTTCTACCAAGTC
>JAENVT010000611.1 GCA_016650435.1 Ilumatobacteraceae bacterium | reverse complement strand
CCGTGTACGCCACAGGGATGTTGCGCGGGCGTCGCGACCATCGGCATCGCCTCGGCTTCCTGGTTGCATTCGCCTTCGCCTCGATCGCCTCAGTGATTCAGCCCGTGGTCGGACACGTGGCAGGTATGCGCCTCGCCACCCAACAGCCCGAAAAGCTCGCGGCGATGGATCTGGCAGTCGACACCGAGCAGAACGCACCACTGACAATCGGTGGCGCACTCATCGATGGGCGAGCGAGAGGGGGAATCGAGATCCCAGGCGTCGGTTCGCTGCTGGCGCGCGCCGGTCTCAACCGACCCGTGCGCGGCATCAACGACTTTCAGATCCAGGATCGCCCACTGGTCAACATCGTGCACTGGTCGTTTCAGGCGATGGTTGCGCTCGGCACGTTGATGGCCGTCGGGTCAGTGGTGTTCTGGCTTCGCCGGCGGCGCGGTCACGACTGGTTTTCATCCACGTGGACGATGCGGCTGGCGATGCTCGCCGGACCGGCTTCTGTGCTCACCTTGGAGCTCGGCTGGATCACCACAGAGGTCGGCCGTCAACCGTGGATCGTCTACCGGGTGCTGCGCGTCCGCGACGCGGTCACCGCCAACAACGGCGTGTGGATCTCGCTGGGAACTGTCGTGGTGGTGTACACCGTGATGGGCATTGTCGCTCTGCATGTGCTGCGCAACATGGCGGAGCGTTGGCGCGCCGGCGAGAGTGACGACTTGCCGACCCCCTACGGACCCGGTGCACGATGACCCTCAACGAGGTCGTCGCCGCGATCCTGTTTCTCGGCGTCGTCGCCTACGCAATCTTCGCCGGTGCCGACTTTGGCACCGGAGTGTGGGACCTCACCGCAGGGAACGCCGAGCGCGGCGGTCCGCTGCGCGCCCAGATCGACCGATCGATCGGGCCGGTGTGGGAAGCCAACCACGTGTGGCTGATCTTCGTGTTGGTGTTCCTGTGGTCGGGATTCCCCACGGCATTTGCAGCGATCATGACCACGTTGTTCGTTCCGTGGATGCTGGTAGGTCTCGGGATCGTGCTGCGGGGCGCGGCGTTCGCCTTCCGCAAGTTTGCCGCCACCGTCGACGAGGCCAGATTGGAGGGCGCGGTCTTTGCCAGCTCGTCGGTGATCACCCCGTTCTTTCTCGGCATGATCGCCGGTGGTATCGCAGACGGGCGCGTGCCGCTGAAAGGCGGCGACATCTGGAGCAGCTGGACCGGGCCGACGTCGTGGGTCGGTGGAACGTTGGCGGTGTTGACGTGCTCGTTTCTGGCGGCGACGTTTCTCGCAGCCGACGCTGAACGAAGTCACCAGCCCGAATTGGCTGCACAGTGTGGACGCAACGCGCTGTGGACCGGAGTGGTGACCGGTGCAGTCGCGCTTTCGGCCGTCTTCCCTCTACGTGCCGATGCCGACACGTTGGTGCGCCGCCTCGAGGGACGAGGATCGGTGCCCGTGGTGGCCTCGGCCATAGCCGGGTTCGCAGCGTTGGTGCTACTTCGGCAGAAGCGTTGGGCCATCGCTCGAGTGGCCGCTGTCGCGGCGGTCGCCGCGATCGTGATCGGCTGGGGCGTGGGTCAGTATCCCGACGTGCTGGTCGACCACGCGACGATCAACGACGTCGCCGGAGCCCACTCCACCATGGTCGGTCTCGTCGTCACGTTTGGGATCGCCGCCGTGACGGTCATCCCGTCGCTTCTGTGGCTTTTCGCGTTGGTCCAGCGGGCGCCGGCGGGTCCCACCGGGCCCGCCGCGAGTTGAACGGGGCCAGTCACGAAATATCCGGACGTCCCGGACATTTCGTACCTGGCCTAGCCGTCGCTGTGTGCCGGACCGACCTTGGCGAGGACGGGGTGCTGCCCCAACCAATCGGGGAACCGTCGCACGAGTGATCGCGACCCTTCGAGCTGCACATCGCCGGCGTCGATCGCGTCGCGCATGGTGCTGTCCCCCATCCACACCTGCGTGAGGCGACGAAGGTCAGCCCGGACCCACAGATCGATCGGCTGCCCCGGATCTACCATGCACAGATCGATGGCTTCGTCGACGACGAGCCAGTAAGTCGACTTGCCGACGGGGGCTCGCGTGAAGCGAAACTCGACGACAGTGCGAGATGGTGCGAGTCCTGTGGGCTGCAGCATGCGGCGCATGTCCCACATCAGCAATGCCGGATCGAGTTCGCTGGCGGTGTACTGGCTGCGGGCCCACCGCTGGCCCCACACACCCATTGCCTCGATGATCGGGTACAGCTCCCAACCAGCGTCGGTCAGCACATAGTTCGAGACATGCGCGGACTGACTTCGCTCGATCACTCCGGCGACTTCGAGCTGCCGTAGGCGCTTGGTCAGCAGGGCGGGAGAAATCATCGGCACGCCGCGCTGGATCTCGCTGAACCGGCGGCTGCCGCACAGCAGCTCGCGAACGATCAGCGGCACCCACCGCTCGCACAACAGCTCAGAGGTCTTGGCAACCGGACAGAACTGACCGTACCCAACCATGGGGCGACTGTACTTCGATCGCGTCGTTGCGTACTTCAGATTCTGTACTAGCCACCGGTATTTGGTGGGTGGACTATGGGATCAATCGGAAGCACAAAGGAGATCCTCATGGGAAACAAAGCTGTCATCAGTCTGTCGACTGGCTTGGAAGACGCCGAGAAGGTGACCGTTGCGCTCCTCGTCGCAGTCGGTGCCGCCGAATCCGGCCGGCCGACGCTGATGTTCCTGACCAAGGAGTCGGTGCGGCTCGTTACGGGTGGCGTGGCGACCGGAACCGCATGCGAAGGCTGCCCTTCGATCACCGACCTGATGGCCAGATACACCACCGCAGGCGGCACGTATCTCGTGTGCCCGATCTGCTTCAACTCCAAGCACCTCGACGAGGCAACGCTGATCGATGGCGCCAAGCTCGGCGGAACCGTGCCGATGTGGGATTGGATCGGCGACGAAGGAGCCACCACCTTCAGCTACTGATCACCAGGCGGAACGGGAGGGATTCGCAGGTTCTCGATCCGCACCTCGCGTTCTTTACCTGCTCACGGTGTGTTTCGGTCAAGCAGAGCTCGCTAGAAACGGGAGCAACGCAGACCGCTGCCGGTCGTGGCAAAGGGTTTGATTCAACCCAACATCTCCATGCGGAAGGATTGGCCATCGAGGTTGCGCTCGCCGGACAATCGGCAGTTTCATGGAGCGTTCTGGGAGCTGTATCTCCATGAGTGTCTCATCAGGCTCGGCTACTCCGTAACTCTCCACCCCGAACTGGAGTTGACAACTCGGCGACCCGATTTCCTTGCTAAACGTGAAAGTGAGGCCTTCTACCTCGAGGCTCGTTCAGCGTCCGAGCCCGACGACGAGATCACGGCCGGACGTCGACGCGGACGGGTCTACGACGCGCTGAATCGTCTGGAAAGCCGCAACTTCTTCCTGTGGGTGGATGTTGACGGCGAGGGTGCCACCGACCTACCCACTCGGCCGCTCCGGAAGCGACTTGAACAGTGGCTTGCCACGCTCGATCCTGACGACGTAAAGCAGCGGATGGAAGCAGCGGGCGGTGTCGACGGTGTTGAGCCCTTCGAGTGGCGCTCCGGTGATTGGCAGCTGGTCTTCAGGCCGATTCCCAAGGCGGTCGATTCTCGTGGGACAGCAGACCTTCGGCCAGTCGGTGTGTTCGGCCCCGGTGAGGCCTCCATCATCGACAACGCCACACCTCTTCGAAGAGCTCTGGGTGACAAGGGTGCTGCATACGGGCGCTCGGTCTGCCATACGTTGTCGCGATCCGAACGACAGAGTTGTCGACGGACGAGTTCGATGTGCTGAATGTCTTGTATGGCACGCTGCAAGTCCAGTTCGGCGCGGGTCCAAACGGTGAGACGGCAACACGAGAGGTCCGCGCCCCTGATGGTTACTGGCTTGGTGCGACGGGTTGGATGCACCGCAACGTTTCGGCCGTTCTTGTGGCACACAGCCTGATGCCTTGCGGCCAACGGCGTCGATGATCGGAGGCGATGCCAGACTGCTCGTATCGATTCAGTACGCATCGACCAGTGGCTGCAGGCCGTGCGGATCACCAAGACCCGCTCGGGTGCTGCCGCGGCCTGTCGTGGCGGACATGTGAGAATCAACGGCGCGGCAGCGAGACCGTCCTCACCAGTGAGAGTTGGTGATCACGTGGAAGCACGCGTCAACCAGCGCGAGCGGATCGTCGACGTCACCAAACTGATCACGAAGCGAGTTGATGCCACAACCGCCACCGAGTGCTTTGATGATCGCAGTCCGCCCCCACCCGAACGAGACGACACCTTCAAACAACCCTTCGCCGTGCGTGACCGCGGAGCCGGCCGCCCGACAAAACGAGACCGCCGCAAGATCGACCGCGTGCGCGGCCGCTGAGCGATCAGTCGTGTACGTCGCTCAGCCGGCAATCGGGGGGACCCTGCTGTGAGTGATCTGGGCGCCGTCGTCGAAGGCGGACCTGCGCCGGATCGGGCGTTGCGTGTGGAGGAGCGCGTAGCGGTGCCTTCTGCTCGGCTGCGGGGCCCTTCTGCTGCCCTCGCGGGGCCAGACCGGTCGAGGGATTGGCAAATGCTGCGTGGTGGCCGCCGGGTCATTCACTCAAGGTGATGATGCAATCGACCGATGATGAGGGAATGACCTATCCCGGTT
>JAENVT010000610.1 GCA_016650435.1 Ilumatobacteraceae bacterium | reverse complement strand
GGTGCGGTCGGCGTGCAGCCCGACCTCGTTGCATTGGCGAAGAGCATTGGCGGCGGCCTTCCACTTGGTGCCTTCGGCGGCACCCAGGAGTGCATGGACCAGATCACCAGCGGCAAGGTGCTGCACCTCGGCACCTACAACGGCAACCCCCTGTGCATGGCTGCGGCAAAGGCGGTGCTGGGTGAGGTGTGCACGCCGGAAGCGACCGACGCGACCATCGACCTCAATCGCCGCGTGCTCGAGGCTTGCCAGAAGACCATTACCGACAACGACTTGCCGGCTCACACAGTGCAGTTCGGCGCAAAGGGCTGCATTACGTGGGCGCCGACGCAGATCCAGAACTACCGCGACTACAAGGCCACCGACTTCGACCTCGCCTTCGCGCAATGGATGCACGGCATCAACCGTGGCGTGCTGTTGCCGCCGGGCCTCGACGAGCAGTGGCTGATCTCGGTGATGCACTCCGACACCGACGCAATGCACTACGCCGACGTGTTCGCCGAGTTCGTCGCCGAACTGGTGAGCTAACCCCAGCGACGCTCTTCGCGATATCGATAGGTGCTGACGGGCGCGTTCCAGCGCCGCCGGCGCCGCAGCAATCCTGTACCCAGGAGCAGCATCAAACCGCCACCGCCCAGCAGGATGGCCATTCCGACGAGCAGCGGCAGCGAATCGTTGGCGAGGCGCGCCGGTACATCGGCCCATATGTTGTCGCTGAACGAGGGCAGCACGAAGCGCGGCACGATGTAGCCGAGTACGGCGATCAACAACGCCAACAGCACCATGCCGTATCCGAGGCTGTGCACCAACGCCGATCGATGCGGATGAAGCATGAATCCGATCACGAAGAACCCGATCGCGAAGAGCGCGGTGAACGGGATCGTCCACCGCAGAATGCGCCGGATCCTGTCGAGTGCCGCCACGCGCGGCACTGGAAGCGTGACAGACGGCATGTCGGCCACGATCTGATTGCGTACCAACTGCACCATCTGATCACCCGTGATGCGCACGGGCCCCTTCAACTGACCGATCAATCGTGCGTGCGCGTCGTGCAGAACTTTGCTGAGGAACTGCGCACCCTGTGGCGTGCTGGCAACAGAGGCGACAGTTTGGCGCACCGCGATCTTGTCGAGTCCCCGTTGAGAGGACACGGCGTCGGCGATGGTGTTGGTGATCTGTGTCTTGATCCGATTGTCCTGCAACACGACATCGGCGAGATCGCCCGTGCGGCCGGGGTCGAATGCACTGCGCTGAAGTAACCAGCCGCTGATGGCAATGCTGGCGCACACATAGGCAATACCAAAGATGAGACCAGCGAGGGTTCGGCGCACGTCGCTAGTTTGGCCGATGGAGTCTCAGTTGTCTCTAGGGTGGCGGCGATGCCATCAAAAGCTCCGTCGTTCGGTCGGATGCTGCGTCGTGCTGTGATGCTGCGCTGCCCGTGGTGCGGGTCACGGCGCACCTTCATCCGCAAATGGCTCGGCAAGTACGACCGCTGCCGGACGTGTGGCATCCCCTGGCGTCGCGAAGAGGGTTTCGAGCTCGGCGCCGTCACGATCAACACCGTTCTGACGTTCATCGTTTTGACCGCGGCGATGACTATTGGATTCATCCGGACCTCACCCGATATCCCTGTCGTGCCGATTGTCGTGTCGCTCGTAGGTGTTGCGATCTTGATGCCGATCGTGATCTATCCGTTCACGTTCACGATCTGGTTGGCGCTCGATCTCGCCGTACATCGTCCCGATGTTGCCGAGTTGGCCGAGGCGTCCGCAGCTGTCTCACAGTAATACTTGATCGAACGACTGTTCGTAGTTACACTGCTGTTGTTCGAACTACGCCAAAGACGCTCACCACGTTATTCATGGTCACGGATGTGCCCGGGGAACCGTGTAACACCCCTTCCGTATGGTGGCCGTCATAGCAATCGGGGTCGTGCAACTCGGCCTCCACACCAAGCAAGACCCCACATGCATCAGGCAGGAAACGGAGAACGACAGTGAGCAACGATCGCGACAAGGCACTCGAAGTGGCATTGGCAGCCATCGACAAGCAGTTCGGCAAAGGGTCCATCATGCGAATGGGCGAGAAGACTTCGATGGGCATCGAGTCCATTCAGACAGGGGCGTTGTCGCTCGATCTCGCCCTCGGCGTCGGCGGTTTGCCGCGTGGGCGCGTGGTCGAGATCTTCGGTCCCGAGTCCTCGGGTAAGTCCACGCTGGCCATGCACGTCGTGGCCGAGGCGCAACGCAATGGCGGCATCTGCGCCTACATCGACGCCGAGCACGCGATGGACCCGGTGTACGCCAGCGCCATCGGCGTCGACATCGACCAGTTGCTCATCAGTCAGCCAGACACCGGCGAGCAGGCGCTCGAGATCGTCGACATGTTGGTGCGTTCCGGCGCAGTTGATGTGGTCGTCATCGACTCGGTGGCGGCGCTCACACCCCGCGCCGAGATTGAAGGCGAGATGGGCGATACCCATGTCGGCTTGCAGGCCCGGTTGATGAGCCAGGCACTGCGCAAGCTCACCGGTAATCTCAGCAAGACCAACACCATCGCCATCTTCATCAACCAGTTGCGCGAGAAGATCGGTGTGATGTTCGGCTGCTTCAACTACTCCACTCAGGTCACGTTGGCCGACGGCACGCAGGAGAAGATCGGCAAGATCGTCAACAGTCGCATGCCGGTCGAGGTGCTGTCGTACGACCCGAAGCTCGACCGCATCGTGCCCATGCCGATCACCAATTGGTTCGACAACGGCGTAGCTGAGCGGTTCTTACAGTTCAAGATCGCACGCGGTGGTGGGAATGGCGCGGCCCAGTTCGCCGCCACCGAGAACCACATGATTTCGACACCGGGTGGATGGCGTGCGGCCGGCGAACTAATCGCAGGCGATCGGGTCATGCAGTCCGTGCCGCACTACCTCAGCGATATGCAATGGCAGGTGCTGCTTGGCGGGTTGATAGGCGATGGTGCCCTGTCACCCACACGCAGCGGCAACGGTGCAAGGTTCCGCTGGGGTCATGGTGCCAAGCAGGCCGAGTACGGCGATTGGAAGGCGTCGCTGTTCGCCAACATCAATGTCTCTCGCAGCGTGAATGCCAAGGGTGCAGTGTTCTTCGATTGCCAGCCACTGCCCGAGCTCGCCGAGTTGCGCGAAGCGGTATATGTCGCCGGCAAGAAGGTGCTCAGCCACGACTACCTGAAGCAGCTCACCCCACTGTCATTGGCTGTCTGGTACATGGACGACGCTGGTTTCCAGAATCGCTCCAAGGGTCTCCAAGCCCGTACCGCGGACGGCAGTGGTCGATCCGAGATCTGCGTCGAGGCGATGTCTGCCGACACACAGGTGCGGCTGCGCGACTACCTCGCCGACACGTGGGGCATCAAAGCGACGCTTGCACTGCGCGGGGCGAAGCAGGTGGCCATGCTCGTGTTCGCCAAGGACGAGACCGCCAAGCTGCACGCGCTGATCGCCCCGTTCGTGCATCCGAGCATGCAGTACAAGCTGCTCGAGCGGTTCCAGGGCCGATTCGCTGTCGAGCCGGTATTTGCGCCGGTGCGTCAGATGCTGGCGCCCATGCCCATCCTCAGCATCACCGTCAAGCCGCCGACGCGCAGCATGCACCGCTTCGATATCGAGGTCGGTGGCACGCACAACTACTTCGTCGATGGCGTGATGGTCCACAACTCTCCAGAGACCACCCCCGGTGGTCGGGCGCTGAAGTTCTATTCGTCAGTGCGTCTCGACATCCGTCGCATCGAAAGCATCAAAGATGGTGCCGAGATCGTCGGCAACCGCACCCGCGTCAAGGTGGTCAAGAACAAGGTGGCCCCGCCGTTCCGTCAGGCCGAGTTCGACATCATGTACGGCAAGGGAATCAGCCGCGAAGGCACGTTGCTCGACATCGCCGTCGACATGAGCATCATCAAAAAGTCGGGCGCCTGGTTCACGTACGAGGGCGAGCAGCTCGGTCAAGGCCGCGAGAACGCCAAGAGCTTCCTTGCCGACAATCCCGAGATCATGGTCGAGGTTTCCGAGAAGGTGCGTGTCGAGGCCGGCCTCGGCCAGCAAGACGCTCCTGAGTTCACGCCTGCCGACGAAGAACCCATCACGATCGACTGATCCGTGTCCGTTCCCGCACGCCTTTCGCTGGTGGCACTCGGTGTAACCGATGTCGCCCGGGCGACATCGTTCTACGAGGCGCTGGGCTGGCAACGGTCCAGCGCCTCGAACGACGACATCTCGTTCTTCCAACTCGGCGGGTCAGGCCTGGCCGTGTTCGGGCGCCAGGCCTTGGCAGACGATGCCACCGTCTCGTCGACCGGCGAAGGGTTTGCCGGCGTGTCGTTGGCCATCAACCTCGAATCAGAGGCCGAGGTCGATCGTGTCGCGGCGGAGTGGTTGACGTGTGGTGGCACGCTCGTCAAGCAGCCCCATCGAGTTTTCTGGGGCGGGTACTCGGGGTATGTGGCCGACCTAGACGGCCATCTGTGGGAGCTTGCCTTCAACCCTGGGTTCCCGCTGCTGGCCGACGGTTCGATACAACTCCCTACAGCCCACTGATGCCGCGCCGATAGCCTTTCGCCCGTGACCCGCGGCTACATCGTCCACACCTTCGGGTGTCAGATGAACGAGCACGACTCCGAGCGAATCGCCGGCTTGCTCGAAGACGACAACTACGTCGCGGTGGCCGACGAAGCCGATGCCGATGTGGTGGTGCTCAACACGTGCTGCATTCGCGAGAACGCCGACAACAAGCTGTACGGCACGCTCGGGTGGCTGAAGCCGTGGAAGGAGCAGCGCGAGG
>JAENVT010000609.1 GCA_016650435.1 Ilumatobacteraceae bacterium | reverse complement strand
TCCCGACCTACGATTGCGCTCAATGGCACTTTCGTTTTCACGTCCTGATCCGTCGTCGCCCGACGCGGTGGCGTCGGCGTCGTTCTCGACATCGCGGCGCGGGTACGACCAGTCCGAGGTGCGCGATCTGTTGCGAATGGTCGCCGCCGAGATGGCGCGGCTGCAAGAGCGCGAGAAGTTCCTTGAGCGCGAGCTACGTACCGCCCAGCGCGGTTCGACCAATTCGGTCGTTGCGCTCGACGAAGAAGTTGTCACCCGCATGCTCGGCGAAGAGGCAGCGCGCATCCTGCAGACAGCACGCGAAGCGGCATCGCAGATCAAGATCCGGTCGGAAGACGGTGCGTCGCGAATGTTGCGTGAAGCCACCGACGAAGCCCAGCGACTGCGCGAAGAAGCCGAGGTCGAGGCTGCACGGCGGCGTCAAGATGCGTCAGCCGATGCCGAATCCGAGTTGGTTATGGCCAAGCAACAAGGTCGCGAAATGGTCAACGAGGCTCGCGCGTACCGCGAGCGCGTGCTCAGCGAGCTTGCCCGGCGTCGTGAGCTTGCCCGCCAGCAGATCGAACAGTTGATGCACGGGCGCGATCGTTTGCTGCAGGCCTTCGAACGGTCGCGGCTCGTAGCCGTCGACGTCATGGCCGAGCTCACCCCGCTGGGCGAGCCGGCCGAATACGTCAACCTGGCTCCGACGACGGGTCCAGTGCCGCTGATGGTTCCCAACCACCGGCCGTCCGAAGAGCCTGTCACGGATCTCCCGATCGCCGACGTCGAGCCCGACGAAGACACTGCGGCCGAGACGGCGACCCCCGACACGGCGATGGCCGGCAGCGACGAAGCCGTCGAGCCCGAAGCCGTCGATACGCCGCCGTCAGAGAGCGACGCCGACAACACCGTCTTGTTGATGCGCGACGCGCACGAAGTCCACGATCACAACGACCTCGACAACGCTCGCAAGGCAGCGCCGGTGGTGGCTCTCTTCGGAGTCGATGACGACGACAACGCGTCGGTCGACGTCACCGCCTCGGTCGACGATCTGTTCGCGCGGTTGCGTGCTGCGCGCGCTGAGTCGATCGTCGAGCAAGCCCAGCAATCCGAGGCGTCGACGGACGGCGCCGATGACACATCGGAGGCAGACACAGGCGAGACCGATGCAGGCGATGCAACGACGATGTTGACCATCGTCGAAGACCTCGCGGTCTTCCAGGCGTCACCCGAGGCACCTGTGGTCGAAGAAGCGCTCGACGACACGCTGTTCGGCCAACGTGACGCGTCGCTGACGCCGCTCATCGTCACGTGCGCTCGCAAGTTGAAGCGTGTGCTGGCCGACGAACAGAACGAAATCCTGCACACGCTGCGCCGCACCGAGCCAGTGCGCACAATCGACACGATGCTGCCGTGGGAGGCCGAGCAGGCCTCGCGTTACGCGGCAGCCATCACCTCCGAACTCGAGAAGGCCGCGCTCATCGGCGCCGCAAGCATCGACCAGGGCACGGCGAAAGAACATAGGGCCGACATCAACCGGGCCGGCGCGACGAAGGCCGCCATCGAGGCATTGACGGCGACGATCGTCGCCCCACTGCGCGAGCGGCTGGAGCGAGCCGTCGGCGACGCGGCTGGCGACAACGAAGATTTGGCCAATATGGTCCGCGGCTTGTATCGCGAGTGGAAAACGCAGCGCATCGATGAGCACCTCGACGACGTGGCGCGCGCCGCCTTTGGTCGCGGCGCGCTCGCTGCTGTCGTGCCGGGCACCAAGGTCTGCTGGATGGTCGATCCCCACGGCCCGGCTTGTCCCGACGCGGAAGACAATGCCCTCGCCGGCGAAGTCGCCGCGGGTCAGCCGTTCCCCACCGGGCACACGTGTGCTCCGGCTCACGAGGGTTGCCGCTGCATGCTTGCGTTAGCTCCCCGCTAGTCTCGCAGAGTGCGGAACCCGTCCGACCTACCGCCTCGTGGGCCCGCGCCGATGAGGTCTCGTCGATTCTCCGACAAGGGCAGGATCGCCCTGATCGCCGTGGCAGTGATCATCGTCGGCCTGTTGTTGTTCGGACGATTCTTCGCCGGTTTTTTCACCGACTATCTGTGGTTCGACTCGGTCGGCAGGGCCGGCGTGTTCTCGACGATGCTGCGCTCGAAGCTGCTGATGTTCTTCTTGTTCGGCGGCACGTTCGTCGCCCTGGCCATCCTCAACCTGGTCATCGCCGACCGCTTGGCACCATCGGCGTTCTCTGCCAACACGCATCCGGTCGTCGAGCGTTTCCACGAGTTCTTCGGTCATCGCTTGCGAACATTGCGCATCTCCGTTGCCACTGTTGCCGGTCTGTTGTTCGCGGCTCCGGCCGTCGGCCATTGGCAGGACTGGTTGATGTTCCGCAACTCGCAGCGGTTCAGTATTGCCGACGCTCAGTTCGGCCACGACGTCGGCTTTTACATGTTCCGGCTGCCGTTCATCGCCTTCGTGCTCGACTGGTTGTTCGCCGCGCTGGTGTTCATCACCTTGTTGGTCATCGCCACCCACGTCCTCAGTGGCGGCATCATCATCCAGCCGCCGCGGCCGAAGGTGCGCCGTGCAACCAAGGCACACGTCGCTGTACTGCTCGCCGCGTTGGCGGTGGTGAAAGCTGGCGACTATTGGCTGACTCGGTACGAACTGACCACCGACTCCCGCGGGTTTGTGCGCGGCCTGTTGTATTCGGCTGCCAAGGCACAGCTACCGGCTGTCGTGTTGTTGACGTTGATCGCCCTACTGGTGGCCGGTCTGTTTCTCTCGACACTACGCACCAACTCGTGGCGCATCCCCGTCGTTGCGTCGGCTCTGTGGGCGGTGATTGCTCTCATCGGCGGCGTCATCTACCCGGCAGCGATTCAGGCCCTCGTTGTCAACCCGAACCAGCGCGACAAAGAAGCTCCGTACATCGTCCGCAATATCGACGCCACCGTTCATGCACTTGGCATCGACAACGTCGGACGCAAACAGGTCAGCTTCGCCGACATCACCGAGACGGCGCTGAGCAACGATGTCACTCCGCTGAAGAACGTGCGGCTACTGAAGCCCGAGGCGATGGTCGGGCGCTTCCGTACTGACCAGAGCCAGAAGGCCGGTCTTACCATCAACGACGTCGATCCCGACCGTTACGACCTCGACGGGCGCGTGCAACAGGTCTCGATGGCGGCGCGCGAACTCGACCTCTCGGCGATCGCCAACAAGTCGTGGCAGGGTCAGCACCTCATCAACACCCACGGGTGCGGTCTTGTCGAGGCTCCGTCGGGACAGATCAGCGATCGCCGCCCGGTCTATCGCCAGGTCCAACTCGACAGACCGGAGATGTACTACAGCGACGCCATCTCCGGCTATGCGATTGTCGACACGGGTGTCGCCGAAGAGGTTTGCCCGGGCTACGACGACCCCGGTCCATATAGCGGAAGCGGCGGCATCAAGCTCGACTCGGTCTTCAAGCGGATGGCGTTCGCGCTCAGCTACCTCGACTACAACATGATCGGCTCGGGGGCAATCAACGACGCCTCCCGACTGGTGTCGATCCGAAGGGTCGAGGATCGAGCCAAGAAGCTTGCCCCATTCTTGTCGTACGACAACGATCCCTACCCGGTGGCGCTCAACGGCCGGGTGGTGTGGGTGATCGATGCGTACACGACTTCCGACCGGTATCCGTACGCCGAGAGCGGCGACCGCAAGCAGCTCAAACCTGGCAGCGGACTCGACCATCCGTTCAACTACGTGCGCAACAGCATCAAGGTTGTCGTCGACGCCTACAACGGGACCGTCGACTTCTACATCATCGACCCCGTCGACCCTATTGCGAAGGTTTGGCAATCGGCGTTTCCCGGTTTGTTCAAGACACGCGAGCAGATGCCGCAGGGGCTCCTCGCTCACCTCCGCTATCCAGAAGAGTTGTTCCGTGTGCAGACGGCGGCGTATTCGAAGTATCGGCTGAGCCCGGACGCGTTCTTCGGACGCACCGGTGCGTGGTCGGTTGCACAGGCGCCCATCGCTCGTCCGCGGGCTACAACGTCACTTACCACCAGCGACAGCGTTGCTGGTGACGCCAGCTCCGGGCAGACCGACCTGGCGACCGAATCGGGGACCGAGCGATTCGTTCCGTACTACTCGGAGCTCCGATCACCAGGCGAGACCGAGGCATCGTTCAAGCTGTTGCGACCCTTCGTGCCATTTTCCACCGACGACAGCAAACGCAACTTGCAGGCGTTCATGACCGCAAGCAGCGACCCGCAGGACTACGGCTCGTTAGTGGCGTACGAAGTCACGAGTGCCGAGGATGGACCGTTCACCGTTTCCAACACGATGAACACCGAATCCAGCGTCTCGCAACAGCTCAGCTTGCTCAACATCGAAGGCACCGACGTGGTCTTCGGCGATCTGCAGATGGTGCCGTTGGCCGGCGGATTGTTGTGGGTGCGGCCGGTCTACGTGCAGCCGACGGTCAGCGATACCCGCGAGTCGCAGCCGACCATCGAGTTGGTGCTGGTGTCGCAGAACAACCACGCCGCGTTCGGCAGTTCGCTCAGCGGCGCGCTGGCCAAGCTGTTCCCAGGCTTCGAAGCCAACATCGGAGACGTCGTCGGCGATACCCCTGTCGACACTGGAGGCACCGGCACCGGTGGCGCCGTAACACCGCCAGCGACCGACAAGACACCGGCCGATCTGCTCGACGAGGCCGAGGCGTTGTTCGCCGAAGCCGATCAAGCGCTCGAAGCCCACGATCTGGCCACTTACCAGGCGCGGGTCGAGCAGGCCAGGGCATTGGTGCAGCAAGCGGTCGACGCTCTACAGGGCTAGCTCGACGTGTCGGTCTGTGCTTCGTCGGTCTGTGCTTCGTCGGTCTGTGCTTCGTTGGTCTGTGCTTCGTCGGGCTTTCGGCCGTGTCGCAACAGTTCGGCAAGCGATGCCAAATCCTGTCGGAACGCAATTTCGTAGCGGGCCTGTTCGTTGGCCAGCTTGACCTGCCCGCCGCGCAGGGCGTCGACAACTTCGTCGCTGACGGTC
>JAENVT010000608.1 GCA_016650435.1 Ilumatobacteraceae bacterium | reverse complement strand
TCTTGGCCACTGCGCTGGTCGAGACCAACAGCCGAATGGACGACGCGATCTTCGAGGAGTTCAAGGGCACCGGCAACATGGAGCTTCGCCTCGACCGCAAGCTGTCGGAGCGCCGCATCTATCCGGCCATCGATGTCGACGCCTCCAGCACACGGCACGAAGAGCTGCTCTTCGACCGGAAGCAGCTGCAGATGGTGTGGAAGCTGCGCCGCGTTCTCAGCGGCCTCGCCGCCGACGGCAACGCTGCCCCCGGCCTCGAACTGCTGGTCGACCGCCTGCGCACCTTCCGCACCAACGACGAGTTCCTCAACGAAATCGGCAAGCAACCCGCCATGTAGGTGGCGGGCTCGTCCGGGCTGGGCCTGTCTCGCGATGAGAGATGTGCGGAGGGGTTCGGCTCATCGCTCATCGCACGGGCCGTGCGAGCCTAAATGGCTCGTGTTCAGGGGGTTCGGACCGGTACACTCATGAACGATTTCGACGGAGAGAACTATGAAGACCGATACCCATCCCACGTACAACGACACCACGGTGCGCTGCAGTTGCGGCAACACTTTCATCACCCGCTCCACCCGAGCGGGTGACCTGAAGGTCGAACTGTGCAACGAGTGCCACCCCTTCTTCACCGGCAAGCAGAAGCTGGTCGATACCGGTGGCCGCGTCGAGCGCTTCAACAAGCGCTACGGCGAGCGCAAGAGCAAGTAACTCGCAAGAACTGCCGAAACGACCCGGTCCGAGCGACCGGGTCGTTTCGCGTTCCGTACCTTCTAGTGTTACAGCACCATGACGGACCAGCGCTCAAGGCGCGGCTTGAATGGGCCGATGAGACAGCGGGCATCGAGTGAAGGAGTGATTGCGTGGCCGTACCAGACGACGACCTCGCCCACCTGCTGCGGCGAACAGAATTTGTCGTTCGGCCCAGCCGCCTTGCGTATCTGAAGACCCTGCCGACACTTGCCGCGGTCGTCGACGACATCATCAACATCTCCGCCAACGGCAATCCAGCGCTGCCGGCTTACTTCCAGTCCGAAGACACATCGAACGGGTGGAACCAGTACGTCGACGCGTGCTCCTTCTGGATCAACAACATGGTGCAAAAGCCGCGCCCGTTCCAGGAGAAGATGACGCTGTTCTGGCATGGTCATTTCGTCAGCGCCTGGTGGGACGTCGGCAAGGGCTTCCACATGATGCAGCAGCTTCAGATGTATCGCGAGAACGCCCTCGGCAACTTTCACACCTTGACGCAGAAGATGGCCATCGATCGGGCGATGCTGGTGTACCTCTCCAATGCGCAGAACGTGAAGGGGTCGCCCAACCAGAACTTCGCACGCGAACTGATGGAGCTGTTCACGCTCGGTGTCGGTAACTACACCGAGGCCGACGTCGAGGCGGCAGCGAGGGCCTGGACCGGGCACAACGCCGACTGGCCCGAGTACGTGTACCAGTTCAAGACCACTCGCCACGACTACGGATCGAAGTTGTTCTTCGGAACGACCAAGGCCTGGGACGGGCCGGAGATCATCACCGAAATCCTCGTGACCAACGCGGCAAAGAAGCAGATCGCGGCGCGTTACATCACGAAGAAGCTGTGGGAGTTCCTGGCCCACCCGACACCTCCGACGGCCGTGCTCGACGCGCTTGCACCAGGGTTCGCAGCCGACATGGATCTGACCAACCTGGTGCGGCTCATGCTCAATCGGCCCGAGTTCTACTCCGTCACGGCCAAGCAGGGCCTGGTGCGCACGCCGATCGAGTTCATCGTCGCGTTGTGTTACTACACCGGAATCGATCCCGAGGAGCTCGGCATCTCGTGGCGTGCCGACTCGGCCGGTCAACAGATGTATCAACCACCGAATGTCGCCGGTTGGAAACCGAACGCGTACTGGCTCAACACCAGCGCTATCGGCGGCCGCGCCGACTTCGCCCGCTCCATGACATGGTGGCTACGGAACACGGGGCGACCATTTGCCGATGGCAATGTGATCTACGACAAGACGGTTCCCGACGCTGTCGACTTCGTGGCGGGGTTCTTCGGTATCACTCCGCTGTCGACGGCAACGCGCAACGCGCTGATCTCGGCCCACCAGGCGGAGCGCAACGCGACGTCGTGGAGAAACTGGGCGGCACCCACGAACTTGCTGACCATGACGATGCTCGCACCCGAATTTCACATGGCCTGAGGAGATGACGATGTTCGATCCCGATATCTCCACAGCCGACGCACGTCGATTGCTGTCGCAGGAAGACCACCTCGGTGACGTTCTCGGACCCAATGGCTGGACGCGGCGCAAGTTCCTGCAGGCAATCGGTGGCGGCGTGCTGGGCGGCGCCGCTCTCGGAAGCCTTGGCCCGGATCGCTTCGGGCTCGGTCATCTCGGCTTCGATACGCCCGAAGCCTTCGCCGCCACGCCGGTCGGCGCACACGACGGAATCGTCGTCAACATCATCCTGTACGGCGGCAACGACGGATTGAACACCGTCGTCCCGTACACCAACGGCAAGTACTACGACATTCGTGGGCCGGCGTACGGCAATCTCGCGATCCCCGCCGGCTCGGTCCTGCCGCTCGACGGGACGTTCGGATTGCACCCGAGCCTCAACTACACCAAGCGACTCTGGGACGCCGGGCAACTTGCGATTGTCCACGGTGTGGGCTATCCGAACCCTGACCTCTCGCACTTCACATCGATGGCCATTTGGATGGCTGCCAAGTTCGGTGTCGGCGCAGCCGGTACCGGCTGGGTCGGCCGTTGGCTCGATGGCCAGCCTGCGGCGACGGCTGACCTGATGGCCGCGACGATCGGCTCATCGGTGCCCTTGCATCTGATCGGTGCGGTCCGCCGTGCTGTCGCCGTGCCTCAGAACGGTTCTGGCATGTTCGGAACCGGCACCGATGCTTCGGACGTTCGGATGTTCAACGGGCTGCGCGCCCTATCGGCGAGTGCGTCGGGGCGTGGCCAGTGGCAGGACATGTTCGCCAGCGTTGTGAAGACGCAACTCGATCTGGCCAAAGACGTCGCGCCGGTGTACTCGCCGGTGCCTACCGGCGACGACTTCGTGCAGAAGATGACGGTGGCTGCTCGCCTGGTCAACGCCAACCTCGGTTTTCGCCTGCTCGACGTGCCCCTCGATGGTTTCGACACTCACGATAGTCAGCCGACGGATCATGCCGACCTCTTGACCCAACTCGATACCGGCTTGGCGACGTTCTTCTCGACGCTCGACCCCGCCTACTACAGCCGGGTGACCGTCGTGACGATGTCGGAGTTCGGCCGCACGCCCTACTCCAACGACTCGGCCGGAACCGATCACGGCACGGCCAACGTGCAGTTCGTCATCGGGCCCAACGTCAAGGGTGGGCACTACGGCCAGCCATCGACGTTCGACACCATCGACAACCAGTGGGACCGCTTCGACATGACCACCGATTTCCGTCACGTGCTCGGCACCGTGATCGACGGATGGATGGGTGGCGGCGCATCGACGATCCTCAACGGGCAGTACCAGAACCTCGGCTTCTTCCAGACCGGTCCAGGGGATCCGCCACCGAGTGGCGGTATCCCGCCGTTGATCTCACCACCGTCCGGCCCGACCGAGTTCGTCTCGATGAACCCGTTGCGACTGTTCGACACCCGCGATGGCACCGGCGGTCGCCACGGACCCCTCAAGGCCGGCGAGGCGTGGGGGTTCCCGATTCGCGGTCAGTTCGGCGTGCCGGCCAACGCAGTGGCCGTTGCCATCAACCTCACCGCCGTCGACGCGACGATGGGCACGTTCGTCACGGCGTGGCCCGGTGGCCAGCCGCGACCGACCACCTCGAACCTCAACCCGGTGCCCGGTATGGCAGTACCGAACCTGGCCATCATCCGTCTCGGCACCGCAGGCGATGTCAACTTCTTCAACAACTCCGGCACGGTCCATCTGCTGGCCGATGTCGTCGGGTACTTCCGCGACGGCACGTCGGTTGGCATGGCGCCACTGGCGCCGTTCCGACTGCTCGACACACGCGAGGGGATCGGCCAGCTCGGCGCCGGGCAAACCCTCGACCTGCCAGTTGCTGGTCGCGGCGGGGTGACCGACAACCCGGAGGCAGTGGCCCTCAACGTCACGGTCACCGGGCCGACGGCGGGCAGCTACCTGACGGTGTGGCCGTCCGGCGAGCCTCGACCGTTCGCTTCGAGCGTCAACATGGTGCCCGGCCAAACCGTGCCCAACATGGTGCTCGCCAGAGTCGGGGCCAACGGCATGGTCAGCATCTACAACAACACCGGCTCGACTGATGTCGTCGTCGACGTGCTCGGGTGCTTCGACGGCGATGCCAGTGGTCGGTACGTTGCGCTGAGCCCCAGGCGAGTGCTCGATACCCGCGACGGTTTCGGCGCACCCCTCGCGCCCGTTGGGCAGACACCGCTGAAGCTCACGCTGCTCGGGCAGGTGGGCATTCCGTCGGATGGCGTGAGCGGTGTGATGCTGAACGTCACCGCTGTCGCACCCACCGCGAACACGTTCATCACGGTCTACCCGGGTGGCAGCGAGCGCCCGATGGCATCCAACCTGAATGTCTCGGGCGGACAGGTGATCCCCAACATGGTGCTCGCCCGACTGGGTCCGGAGGGCACCGTGATGATGTTCAACAACGGCGGCACCGTCGACCTGGTCGCCGACGTCGTTGGCTACTTCACGGACTGAGGTGCTCCGCCCGAGGTTCGGGTGCAATCGGTAACGTGGCAACCGATGGTCGACGAATCACGCCGCGGTCGTCTGCTGGCGATGAAGCTCGCTGCGCTGGCCCGAGATCACGGCGTTGCTGGTGACCTGCAGTCAGTGGCGTTCGCGCTGGGAGCGGCGGCACTCGACGGAGGCACTGGTTGGGTGTTGCTCGACCAACGGCAGGCCCGCGGTCTCGGCCCGGCTCTCGCGTGGGCCGTGCGAGCGGGCGTCGATCAACTCCAGATCCTGGCCGAGGAGGCAACCGGGACGCTCGCCCGCCGGGCCGGTGCCTTTCGTCTCCCCATCGCGGTGTGGCACGTCGTCGAGCGATCGCTTGTGCCGGCGATCGCCGAAGCACTT
>JAENVT010000607.1 GCA_016650435.1 Ilumatobacteraceae bacterium | reverse complement strand
TGGTGTTGCCTGGCGGGAATTCCATCCACGTCCGCTCGTGCCGCGCCCACTCCGGTGGCATCGAAAACCCAGTCGCGGCGCTCATTCCGACACGCCTATCCCATCCCCTTGGGCGCGAGAACCGAACACACCGTTCCGAAATCGCGCCCGTACATCCTGCTTGGGCGCGAAAACCGAACGGGCGATTCCGAAATCGCGCCCGAGCGACGGGTCCGGGGGTGCCCGGTTCACAGGAAGTACAGCCGGCTGAGTGAGACCGACTCGGCAGGATCGCTGTACACGGTCTCGCCCTCGAACGACACGGAGCCCGTCTTCGGATCGACGTCGACATGACCGAGACGGGTGTTGTACACCAGATTGGCGGGGCCGATGTTGCGCGTTCCACGCACCGCAACACGTCGACGCCTGGTGGTCATGTGATCGTCGCCGGCGTCGAGCGCGGCTTGACTGACAAACGCGACCGAAAGGTCTGCCGCCGTGGAACCGTACGAACCGAACTGTGGACCGAGAACGAGAGGCTCACTCGAATCAGTGGCCGCGTTGGGGTCGCCGGTCACCCCGTACGCGGGGAAGCCACTCTTCAACACCAGTTGCGGCTTGGCCCCGAAATGATCCGGCCGCCACAGCACGATGTCGGCCAACTTGCCGACATCGAGCGAACCGATCTCGCTGTTCAAGCCATGAGCGATAGCCGGGTTGATGGTGAGCTTGGCGACGTACTGGCGGACACGGTCGTTGTCGTGGCTGGTTGCTCCACCGCCGTCCTTACGGATCTGTTGCCGCTTCATCTGTGCCGCGAGCTGGAACGTGCGCCGCACGGTCTCGCCCGCACGTCCCATACCCTGCGCATCGCTGGAGGTGATGCCAATCACGCCCAGGTCGTGCAGCACGCCCTCTGCGCCCATCGTGCCGCCGCGGATTCGATCGGTGACCAGCGTGTGGTCGCTGTGCGAGTGGTGGTTCAAGCCATGAGCCGCGAAGATCATCTCGTAGTGCTCGTCCAGCGCGTCGCGCCCGAACGGCAGCGTCGGGTTGGTGCTCGATCCGATCACGTTGGGCACGCCGGCCAGCTTCAACACGTTGGGCACGTGGCCGCCACCACAACCCTCGATGTGAAACGCGTGGATCGTTCGACCGGCGAGCACGTGCAACGTGTCGTCGACCGACAGGCATTCGTTGAGACCGTCAGTGTGCAGCGCGACCTGAACGTCGTACTGCTCGGCGACGTTCAACGCGGTGTCGAGCGCGCGTGTGTGGGCGCCCATGTCTTCGTGGACCTTGAAGCCGCATGCGCCGCCCTCGACCAACGCTTCGATCAGTGGCGACTCGTCGGACGACGAGCCGCGACCGAGGAACCCGATGTTGACCGGCCATTGATCGAAGCTGTTGAAGGCGTGCCGCAACGCCCACGGTGAGTTGACACCGACACCCCACACCGGACCGAACTCCTGACCGATGATGGTCGTCACGCCGGAAGCCAGCGAAGCCTCCATGATGCGCGGCGACATCAAGTGCACATGCGTGTCGATTGCACCGGCCGTCGCGATCAGTCCTTCGCCGGAGATGATGGTCGTGCCCGTGCCCACCACGACCTCGACGTCGTCCATCATGTCGGGATTGCCTGCCCGGCCGACGCCGCAGATTCTTCCGTCGCGGATGCCGATCGACACCTTGCCGATACGTCTTGTTGCGTCGATGACGACGACGTTGGAGATCACAACATCGCACGTCTCCTTCACCGCGGCGGCCTTCATCAGCAATCCGTCGCGTGCCGTCTTGGCGAATCCAGCCAAGAACTCGTTGCCGCGTTCTTGCGAGTCGTACTCGAGCTCAATGACCAACCCCGTGTCACCGAGGCGAACTCGATCACCGACGGTCGGGCCGTGGATGGCGGCATAGTCGTCGGGCAGGATCTCGTCGGGATGCAGGTGGTCGTGAGGCACCTGGCCATCGTCGTGGCTGTGTTCGAACTGGCCGTGGGAGTGCCGGTCGCTCACGACTCGGCCCCGAGGTAACCCTGCGCACTGGCTCGAGCGAGTGCCGCCTCTTTGGCACCGGGAGCGTCGAGCGGTCCGTCGACCAGACCGGCGAACCCAATTGCCACCCTCGACCCGCCGATGGCCCTCAGCGGTACGTCGGTCGCTACCCCTGGCTCGAACCGCAATGCCGATCCGGCTGGGATCGCCAAACGCATCCCGTATGCCGCGGCCCGATCGAACATCAGCCGTGGATTGACCTCGAAGAAATGAAAATGAGACGTGATGCTGACCGGCACGTCGGAGGTGTTGGTGGCGACGATGTAGACGAGTCCCGGCGGCGCGACCGATTCGTGCGCAGCAGTGATCATCGCGCCGGGAGCCTCGGAACCGAGGCTGCCACCTGCTCCGAACGGGTTGCGCACCACCACCATGCGCGTGCCGTCGTCGAACACCGCCTCGACCTTCACTTCGCGCACGATGTCGGGCACACCCGGCAACACGTCATCGAACGTCAGAATCGCCGCTCCCGCCGCGGCTGCAGCCATCAAACGCGCGCCATCGCGAGCAGCCTCGCAGACCGTGTCGGCAATGAGTGCCGTCGCCTCGGGAACGTTGAGCCGCAGGCCGCGGGCTCGTCGTGCGCGCGCCAACTCTGCCGCTGTGAAGATCAGCAACCGATCGCGATCAGTCGGTGTCAGGCGCATGGCCTCACGCTATTCGGTGTCACTCTGTTGACGTAGCCCGGCATTGACGATGGGTGACAGAGTGAGCGACATCAAATGGTCAGCAGTCGAGAACAGGTCGCTCGTTCGGTTCGCTGTCGCAAAT
>JAENVT010000606.1 GCA_016650435.1 Ilumatobacteraceae bacterium | reverse complement strand
CCCGGTACCGGTCGTTGCGCGGGTCGCATGCAATCGGCGCTGAACTCGAGCGGTTGGTGCTGGGCGGGTCACCGTCGGCCCGCCGAGACACGGGCCGCCAGAAAATCGAAACGGCTGCCGGCGAGATCGTCTTGCCGCCCAGTCAGAGGCCGACAGAATCGCTGCTCACCCATCCGCCGCGACCGCGGAAGAAGAAGCGTCGTACCAGCTGAGGGACGGTAGCGTGAAGCCATATGGCATCGAATGGCCACTGGCTCAGCGATCTCGTCCGCGACATCGACGACTTCCCAACGAAGGGCGTCAGCTTTCGCGACATCACACCGCTGCTAGGTGACGGAAAGGGTTTCGCTCGGGCGATCGACGAGCTCGCCGACAAGTTTGCCGACGTACATGCAGACCGCGTCTTGGGCATGGAGGCCCGCGGCTTCATCATCGCTGCTCCGGTGGCGTACCGCATGGGTGCCGGATTCGTACCCGTCCGCAAGGCCGGCAAGCTGCCGTGGGCGGTCGTGCGCGAGGAGTACTCGCTCGAGTACGGACGCGACAAGCTCGAGATCCACCGCGACGCCATTCATCCCGGCGAACGGATCTTGGTGATCGACGACGTGTTGGCCACAGGAGGTACCGCTGCTGCCACCGTGAAGCTCGTCGAGGCCCTTGGCGGTGTCGTGGTGGGTGTCGGCGTGCTGATCGAACTCGAAGACCTCGGCGGCCGGGCCCGCCTGGAGGGTCACCTCGTCGAAAGCCTCGCTAGGTACTGAGGGCTTCGCCGTGGCTGCTGTTGATCGTGTGCTCCCGTGGCGGAGGCATCAGAACGTCACAGCTGATGAGCTGACTCCACTCCTCAGCGCGTACCGCCGACGGCACCCGAAGGCACCCGTGGCGATGATCAACCGCGCCTACGAAACGGCCAAAGAGGCGCACCGGCATCAGTCGCGTGGAAGTGGCGAGAGCTACATCAACCACCCTCTTGCCGTGGCTCGCATCGTTGCCGAGATCGGTCTCGACGAGATCTCGTTGGCTGCCGCGCTGCTGCACGATGCGGTCGAGGACACAGAGATCACCGTCGCCGATGTCGAGGCCGCTTTCGGTGCCGAGGTCGCCGCCATTGTCGACGGCGTCACCAAGCTCGAGCGGCTGCAGTTCGACTCCAAAGAGGCCCAGCAAGCTGCAACCATGCGCAAGATGCTGGTGGCGATGGCCCGCGATCTGCGGGTGCTCATCATCAAGCTCGCCGACCGCTTGCACAACATGCGCACGATCGCAGCGATGCCCAGCGAGAAGCAGCGCCGCATTGCCCAAGAGACGCTCGACATCTACGCACCTCTGGCACACCGCCTCGGCATGCAGGAGTTGAAGCAGCAGCTCGAAGACTTGTCGTTCGCTTCGCTGTATCCAAAGCGCTTTGCGGAGCTCGATCACCTCGTCAGCACGCGCACGCCAGAGCGCGAGGTGTACCTCGCCAAGGCCATCGCCGAGATCGGCGGCCGGCTGTCAGACCTCAACATCCAGGCAGAGGTCACCGGTCGCGGCAAGCACCTGTGGAGCATCTACGAGAAGATGATGCAGAAAGGCCGCGAGTTCGACGACATCTTCGACCTCGTCGCGATCCGTGTGATCGTCGATTCCGTGAAGGACTGCTACGCCGCGCTCGGTTGCATCCACGGTAGCTACAAGCCGGTTGTGGGTCGCTTCAAGGACTACATCGCGATGCCGAAGTTCAATCTGTACCAGAGTCTTCACACCACCGTCATCGGGCCCGGCGGCAAGGTCGTCGAGGTGCAGATCAGATCGCAAGAGATGCACCAGCGTGCCGAGTGGGGTGTTGCTGCGCACTGGTCATACAAGGGCGACGGCTCTGCCAGCGACATCGACTGGTTGAACCGCATCATCGACTGGCAGGCCGACATCTCCGATCCGGCCGCCTTCATGGAGAACCTGAAGACCGACCTCGAACAGGACGAGGTCTTCGTGTTCACGCCGAAGGGCCGGGTCATCCCACTGCCGGTCGGCTCGACCAGCGTCGACTTCGCCTACGCAGTGCACACCGATGTCGGGCATGCCTGCATCGGCGCCAAGGTCAACGGCCGTCTGGTACCGCTCGGCACCACCTTGCACAGCGGCGACACCTGCGAAGTTTTCACATCGAAGGTCGAAACCGCCGGACCGTCGCGCGACTGGTTGCAGTTCGTTGCTTCGCCCCGCGCCCGCAACAAGATCCGCCAATGGTTCAGCCGAGAGCGGCGCGTCGACATGATCGAAGCCGGTCGCGAAGAACTGACCAAGGAGTTCCGCCGCGAGGGTCTTCCTCTGCAGCGGATTTGGGACAGCAAGGTGCTGACCGAAGAGATCGCGTCCAGCAACTACGCCGATCTCGACTCTGTGTTGGCTGCTATCGGCGAGCACCACGTCTCAGCGCGATCGATCGCGCAGAAGGTGGCCCGCGGATTTTCGCAAGGTGCCGATGGCGAGCAGTTCTCGGTGGCTTCGCCTACGAGGCCCGATCGGCCCAACCGTCCACGGTCCTCAGTCGGTGTGCATGTCGAAGGCCTCGACGACATCTTGGTTCGCCTGTCGCGGTGCTGCACCCCCGTGCCCGGCGACGAAATCGTCGGCTTCGTCACCCGCGGTAGGGGCGTGTCGGTGCACCGCACCGACTGTGCGAATGCCGAGAGCCTGATGAGCGATCAGGCAGCGCGGTTGATCGACGTCGATTGGGACGGCGACCGCACCAAGGCAATCTTCAGGGCCGGTGTCGAAGTGGTGGCCCTCGACCGTTCACGGCTGTTGCGCGACGTTGCCAATGCGCTCAGCGAGCAGCACGTCAACATCGTCTCGTGCAGCACGCACACAGGCGGCGACCGCGTCGCCAAGATGCGCTTCGAATTCGAATTGGCCGACCCCAGCCATCTCGAATCCGTGCTGCGCACCATCAAACACATCGATGCTGTGTACGACGCATACCGATTGGTGCCGGGAAAGAACGCCTGACCAGGTAAGCCCTGCCGGTAGTCTTGCCGGACAATGCCGGAATTTCAGACGAGTCCAGGGATGCGCGACATCCTGCCGCCGGAGTCGGCGCGTTGGCGGCAGTTCGTCACGGTCTTTGCCGAGGTGGTCGAGGCAGCGGGCTACGGCCAGGTGATCTCACCGATGCTCGAAGACCTCGGCGTGTTCCAGCGGATTGGCGACGCCACCGATG
>JAENVT010000605.1 GCA_016650435.1 Ilumatobacteraceae bacterium | reverse complement strand
GGCAACGCATTCGTCATCGTCGATCTCGGGTCGACCAATGGCACCAAGATCAACGGCACCCGCATCGACGGCGAGCGAACGTTGGCCGACGGCGACATCGTGAGCGTGGGGAGCACGCATCTGCGCTTCGAGGCAATGTGATTGCAGCCGCCACCGAGCCGCTGCTCGGCGTTCTCAAGTACGTTCTGCTGGCGCTGCTCTACGTGTTTTTTGCCAGGGTGCTGTGGGCGGTGTGGAGCGAGGTCCGCGGGCCACGCCACGTTGTCGTGCCACAGGCTCGTGCGGCCGCACCCACGGATCCGACCGTCGCCGCACCGTCGCCGCTCACCGGTCAGCTCAAGCAGATCAAGCGGTTCCCGAAGGCGCCGAAGGGCAGGCGGGGCAACGTCGGTCGGTTCGTCGTGATCGAACCCAAGACAACCCGTGGGTCGGCGTTCGGCGTCGGCGATGAGATGACCATCGGTCGCGCCCCAACATGCACGATCGGCATGCCCAACGACACGTTCGTGTCGCAGTTGCATGCTCGCGTCTTTCGTGAAGCAGGTTCGACGATGATCGAGGATCTCGGTTCGACCAACGGTACCTACCTCAACGGCAAGCGCCTGGCGACGCCGGAACGCGTCGCCAAAGGCGACCGCGTGCAGATCGGCAACACAGTATTCGAGGCCGAGTAGTGAGCGATCACGTCGCCTTCACGGATCAGCCCGCAGTGCGTTGGGGCGCGGCAACCGATGTCGGTCAGGTACGTGCCGGCAACGAGGATGCTTTCGTCGCCGAGCCGATGGTCTTCGGCGTCGCCGACGGGATGGGCGGACATCAAGCCGGCGAAGTCGCCAGCGACATCGCTGCGAGGATCATTCGCGATCGGCTGGGCACCGGCGCTAGCAACGTCGGCGTGGTGGTCGCCTCGGTCGTCGAAGCGAATGCATCGATCTTCCAGGCAGCACATGCCAGCGCCGACCATCAGGGCATGGGCACCACGTTGACCGCGTTGGTGGTGCTACGCGCCGACGAATCGAGCGTCGCCCGCTTCGCTCTGATCAACGTCGGTGACTCGCGCACCTATCTCCTCCGCAACGGCGAGTTGCATCGCGCCACGCTCGACCACAGCTACGTGCAAGAACTGGTCAACACCGGTCACATCAGCGAGGACGAGGCCCGCGCTCACCCGCGCCGCAACATCGTCACCCGCGCGCTCGGCATCGAGCCGACGGTGCGTGTCGACACCTGGCTGGTGCCGATGGTGCACGGCGACCGGTTCATCCTGTGCAGCGACGGTTTGGTCGACGAAGTGCACGACGACGAGATCGCAACCATCGCGCTCGGCGCCGCCGACCCGCAAGTCTGCGCCGAGCAACTCGTCGCCAAGGCCAATACAAACGGCGGACGCGACAACATCACCGTTGTCGTTGTCGACGTGCTGCAGGGAGTCGAACCAACTGCCGAAGATGCCGAGCTCGAGTCCGAGCCGGGGTGGCCAGGCTCCGACTCGGCAGGCACGATGATCGACGCCGACGCGAACAGCGTGTTGAGCGCGGCCGGCATCATTGCCAACCCAGGCGTGCCGGTTCCCCCGATCGTGCACGTTGCCGGCGCCGGCACCGACGAACCGCCCGCGCCGGGCAACTGGGGGAAGCGTCACTTCCTCAAACTGATCGGTGCTGCGGCGGTCCTGACCGTCATCGTCACGCTGATCGCGGTGGCCGTGCACAACGGCAGTTCCGGCGAGCCGACACCGGCAACGACGACTGTCGCCGCCACCGCGCCGAATACAACTGCAGCCCCATCGACGACGAGCGGCACATCCACGACATCCACCACGTCGACCTCGACCACGACCACGACGATCGTGAGCACGAGTACATCGGGGCCATGAGCTCGACGCCGATCGCCGCTGCTCGGCGGCGCACCGAACTCGGCCTGATCGTGATGGCCGCGACCATCACGGGCGCGGCATACACCCTGGCATCACTCGGCAAGAACGCTGTCATTCCACCGATCCTCGTGCCGTTCCTGCTTGCCGTGCTCGGCTTGCTGGTCGTTGCCCACATAGCCAATCGAGTGCTAGCGAAGGGCGCCGACGGCACCATCCTTCCGCTGGCGGCACTGTTGCACGGCATCGGCTACGTGATCATCGCCCGGCTCAGCGAGCGGTCGGCCGGGCTCCAGACAACGTGGACCTTCGTGGCGATCGTCGCCTATGTCGCGACGCTCGTCGTCATCCAGCGCGCCTCAGATCTGGCGCGCTACCAATGGAGCTTCTTGGCGATCGGCGCGGCTTTGCTGCTGATGCCACTTATGCCCGGGCTCGGCAACACCAAAGGCGGCGCACGCATCTGGGTCAGCGTCGGTCCGAGAAACTTCCAGCCGGGCGAGTTCGCCAAGATCGCGCTCGCATTGTTCTTCGCCGGCTACCTCGCCGACCACCGGGAACTGATTGCTGCCGGTGGTTGGCGCGTCGGTCCGTTCCACCTTCCCGAGCTGCGCCACCTGATGCCCATCGCCCTGGCGTGGGGATTCGCGGTCGTCGTGATGGTCGCCGAGCAGGACCTCGGTTCTTCGCTGCTGTTCTTC
>JAENVT010000604.1 GCA_016650435.1 Ilumatobacteraceae bacterium | reverse complement strand
GGTTCTTCAGTTCAGCGCGAGCAGCGCGGGCCTCGGCGGCCTTTGCCAGAGCAGCCGTACGTTGTTCGGGCGTGAGTTGAGGAGGTGTTGCCATGGCAAAACCCTAGTCCTGACCACGCATTCATGCGCGTCATTCGTTCAATGGGCGCCGCCGACCAGTTCGACGACCGACCCGGTCCCCTGTCGCACGCACCACTCGCCCATCTCCCGAAGTACCCGCATCGATGCCCGCGGATCGATAAAATTGGCGGTTCCGACCTGAACCGCGCTGGCACCGGCGAGTACCAGTTCCACGGCATCCCAGCCGCTGGCGACTCCTCCCGCCCCGATGATGGGCAGGTCGGGAAGGGCCGCGTGCACATCGAAGACCGTTCGCACGGCAATCGGATGGACGGGTTTGCCGCTGTATCCGCCGCCGCCAACTCCGAGAACCGGGCGCCGCGCATCGGGATCGATCACCATGCCGAGCAGGGTGTTGATCAGCGTCACCGCTTCCGCGCCGGCCCTCTGAACGGCAGACGCAACGTCGACAACACGATCGGTGTTGGCGCTGAGCTTGGCCCAACGCGGTCGTCCGCATGCTGCTGCGGCGGCGATCACTTCGGCGGAGAGTCCGGGATCGTGAGCGAAGATGCCCCGCCGTCCCTCCAGGTTGGGGCACGAAAGGTTGACTTCGACTGCGATCACGTTGGCCGGTGCGTCGGCCAACATCTCGGCGGCGCGGCGGTACTCGTCGACCGAACGCCCCCAGATGCTGGCCACGACCCGCGCTCCGGTGGCAGTCAAGGCGGGCAAATCATCGGTCAGCCAGGCCGCCACGCCCGGTCCTTGCAGCCCGACGGCGTTGATCATGCCGACACCCGCCGGATGAACGCGTGGTGCCGGGTTGCCTTTCCATTCGAATGCGGCCAACGACTTCACGACATGGGCGCCGAGATCAGCAAGGTCGAAGAACGACTGAAACTCCGCCCCATGTCCCGCCGTCCCTGATGCCGTCATCAAGGGGTTGGGCAATGCAACTGATCCAATCCGCGTAGTGAGATCGACAGTCATTTCACGCGTGATATTCCTGCAAGGAACGCACTGACAGGTCGTGGCCGACGTGTTCGGCCATTCCTTGCACGGCTGCCAACGCGGCTTCGACGGTGGTGACCGAGCTGACCCGATGAGTGATGGCGGCCTTGCGGATCTGCTCACCGTCACTGCGCGCTCCGCTGCCTTGACCTTGCGGTGTGTTGACGACGAACGCGATGTCGCCGCCGGCGATGAGGTTGACGGCGTTGATTCCGTGCCCATCGGAGATCTTGCCAACGACTGCGTCGACGCTGACTCCGAAGCTCGCCAGGTAGTCGGCGGTACCTGTCGTCGCAGCGATACCGAGCCCGAGCTCGCGCAGCCGGCGGGCGACGACGATCCCTGCAGGCTTGTCGCCGTCGGCGAGCGACAAGAAGACGGTCCCCTCGGTGGGCAACACCGTGCCGGCAGCCAGTTCGGCCTTGTAGAACGCGAGGCCGAAGGTGGTGTCGATGCCCATCACCTCGCCGGTCGAACGCATCTCCGGGCCGAGCGCCGGGTCGACTTCGGGAAAGCGGTTGAACGGCAATACCGCTTCCTTGATCGAGACGTGACCGTTGGACGACGGCGGCTTCAGCAGTCCCTCAGTGCGAAGTTCGGCAAGCGTTGCGCCGAGCATGACCCTGCTGGCGACCTTGGCCAACGGCACACCGGTTGCCTTGGCGACGAACGGCACCGTTCGACTCGCACGCGGATTGGCCTCGATCACATACACGGTCGTGCCCAACACGGCGTATTGCACGTTGATCAAGCCGCGCACATCCAACGCCTTGGCGATCGACTTGGTGTACGACTCGATGACCTCGACGACCCACGGGGGCAGGGTCTGGGGTGGTATGGCACATGCCGAATCGCCACTGTGCACGCCGGCCTCTTCGACGTGCTCCATCACTCCGCCGATCAACACCTCACCGGTGTGGTCGCGGATGGCATCGACATCGACCTCGGTGGCGTCCTCCAGGAAACGGTCGATCAACACAGGACGCTCTGCCGACAGACCACCCTCGCGGCCGAGCGACCCGAAGCCGGCGAGCTCGGCCATCGCCCTGGCGAGGTGATCGGTGTCGTGAACGATCTGCATTGCCCTGCCTCCGAGGACGTAGCTCGGCCGGACCAGCACCGGGAACCCCACGTTCTCGACGATGGTCAGCGCCTGCTCGAGATCGACAGCCGTCCCACCGGGAGGTTGAGGGATGCGCAACGCATGGCACAGCGCGCTCCATTTCTCGCGATCCTCGGCGAGGTCGATCGACGTCGGCGAGGTGCCGGCGATCAGTTCCTGCGGCAACACCCCCGACAACTTCAACGGTGTCTGGCCGCCCAGTGAGACGATCACTCGTGGCGGTGTACCGCCACTGGCCAGCGTTTCGGCGGCGATCACATTGAGCACGTCTTCGCGAGTCAGTGGCTCGAAGTACAACCGGTCGCTGGTGTCGTAGTCGGTGCTGACCGTTTCGGGGTTGCAGTTGATCATCACCGTCTCGTACCCCGCCTCACGAAGTGCGAATGATGCGTGCACGCAGCAGTAGTCGAACTCGATGCCTTGACCGATTCGATTCGGGCCGCTGCCGAGGATGACAACTCGAGGACGGTCGGAGGCGCGCACTTCGTTCTCGTCCTCGTAGGTCGAGTAGTGGTACGGCGTTTCGGCGGC
>JAENVT010000603.1 GCA_016650435.1 Ilumatobacteraceae bacterium | reverse complement strand
GGCGTAGCCGACGCCTTCCGGAGTTCCGGTAAAGATCAAGTCGCCCGGCATCAGCGGACACAACGCGGAGATGTACTCGATCAACACCGGGACGCCAAAGATCAACATCGACGTGCGCGAAGCCTGCAGCGTCTCGCCGGCCAGTGAGCTGTGGATGGCCAGGTCGTGCGGATTGTCGAACTCGTCGAGGGTCACCAGCCACGGACCCGTCGGGCCGTAGCCATAGCGCGACTTGCCCAGGCTCCATTGCGGTGCCGGACCTTTGCGTTGCAGTACCCGGTCGGATAGATCCTGGCCGACCGTATAACCGGCGACGTATGACATCGCATCGGCAGCAGAAACGTGGAACGCGCGGCGGGCGATGGCGACGACTAGTTCGATCTCCCAATCGGTGTCAACGGGCAGCTCGACCGCATGTGACGGCCCGACGATGCAGCTCGGCCATTTGGTGAACACCGTTGGCTCATCCGGTACGCGGAAGGGGCCCTCTTCTGCGTGGGCCCTGTAGTTGAGACCGATGGCGAAGACCTGTGGTGGCCGTGGCACCGGCGCTTGTAGTTGCTCGACGTCGACCGGACCTGGCCCGCTGGCGCCGGCAGATTCGCCCCACGCCGCGAGGGAAGGCCAGTCTTCGAACATCCGTTGCGGCTCGGAAGAGAATCGGTTGTCGCTGGCTGTTGCAACGTCAACGACAGCGCCGTCCACGAACGTGCTGAGGCGACCGGCGAGATTGAACAGGCGCATGAACGGAGAGCATATGCAATGCCAGCGCATCGCTCATCTGTCGAGTCATCGCGGCGCCACGGTACTGTCGCCGGCATGCGCGTCGGTGTCGATCTCCCATACTTCGCCCACGCGGTCGAGATCCGTGACTACGTCCAAGCCGCGCAGGATTTGGGGTACGCGCACATCGGGTTTTCCGAGCACGTCGTGTCGTCCAGCGCATCGCCTTTCCCGCCGGGGCTGTCGTTCGACGAGCCGTGGCACGAGTCGTTCACACTCCTCGCGTTTCTTGCCGCGATCA
Organism: Ilumatobacteraceae bacterium; assembly: GCA_016650435.1. The sequence goes on along the minus strand of JAENVT010000603.1, from coordinate 990 downwards.
CCACCGACATCGAACTGAACACCGGAATGACGCTGTTGACGTTGCGACCGGCAGCACTGGCGGCGAAGCAAGCGGCCGAGGTAGATCTGTTGAGCGGAGGGCGCCTGCGCCTGGGTGTGAGCGTTGGCTGGCAGCGTCGCGAGCTCGAGGCGGTAGGAGTCGATCCGTCGACTCGCGGCGCACGGATCGAGGAGCAGATCGAGGCGATGCGCTTGCTGTGGACCCAGCCACTGGTGACCTATCACGGAGCGCACGTTGTGCTCGACGAGGTCGCCTTGCATCCGCGGCCCGGCCGATCGATCCCGATCTGGATGGGCGGCGGCAACTTCGACACCGGCGGCATGCCGCTCGAAGTGACGATCAAACGAGCAGCGCGACTGGCCGACGGATTCAAGATGATGGCGCCACTCGGCATCAACCTCGAAGCCGGATTGCAGTTCGTCGATCGCATGCGCGAGGAGGTGGCCACAGCCGGCCGTGATCCCGAAACCTTCGGATTCGAGGGCCGCCTTGTAACGCACATCACGCCACCGGATCAATGGGCTTCGAATGTCGCGGCGATGCGCAACGCAGGCGTCTCGCACTTCGGCATCGCCAATCGCATCGTTGCCGGAACGGTTGCCGATCAAATCGAGTTGATCACACGAGTTGCCGACGCAACTCGAGCCGAGTGGGGCCCGCAATGAAGATCACCGACCTTTCGGTGGTCGTGCACGAACGCAAGCTGCCCGCAGGCATGCCCCTGCCACCGATCAGCATGTCAGTGCTGCGAATCCACACCGACGAAGGCATCGAGGGCAACACGTTCATCAGTCCGCCGGGTCCCGACGTCACCGAGCAGATCGTCACCCAGGTCAAGCCGTTGCTCCTCGGCCGCGATCCGCTCGACATCGGTGCAATCTGGCACGAGTTGTGGGACAAGCGCCGAGGCATGCACACGACCGTGCAGGGCTACATCGACGTCGCCCTGTGGGACATCGCCGGCAAAGC
>JAENVT010000602.1 GCA_016650435.1 Ilumatobacteraceae bacterium | reverse complement strand
TCGGTCAAGTCAATCGACGACCGCAACATCCCGTGCCCCGGCCCGATCACCAAGGCCATCGCCGAGGTCTACGCCCGCGCCGTGCGCGGCGAAGAGGACCAATACAAAGACTGGTGCGAACTCGCCGTCTAGCCGGTCCGGTTTGGTTGGGCGCGATTTCGGTACTGCCAGTACTCATATCGAACCCGACCAGCGGCACTGGGCGCGATTTCGGAACTGACAGTGCTCACATCGCGCCCGGTCAAGCTCCTTGGGCGCGATTTCAGAAGTGACAGTTCCTGAATCGCGCCCGGGCCACTGGCGATCTACGGGAAGCGCCAGCGGGTGGCGCGGAGGGCGAACTCGTCCTCGCGCTCGATGATCGCGATCGCTTTCGTCGGGACGACCTCGAACATCGCGTGCGAGCGCACGAAGTCGCCAAGGCCCTTAGGGACCTCATTGCCGTACTTGGCGACGTATCGGTCGATCCATGCATCGATGCGGCCGGGATCGGTGATCGGTGCAGCAGTCCCTTCGACCGAGATCGCCTCCACCGTGCTGTCGACCGTTACGACCACGTGGCGATTGGCAGCGATGTTGCGTGCTTTGCGCGCGGTGGGCGCACACGAGAACATGAACCGCAGGTCGTCGTCATCCCATACTCCCCACACGGGCAGCGCATGTGGTTTGCCCTCCGCCGACACGGTGACAACCCAATAGTTCTTGTTGGGTATCAGCCTCTCGGCCGCCCACTCCCAGGGCAGTGCCTTCCAGTCCGGTGAGTTGGTTCCGTATGCGGCCATTCCCGGTCGCTCGCCGATCGGTCGACCTGTCATCTGCTCGATGATAGATCGGCCGGCTGAAAGCTCAGCGTGCGGGAAGGCCAGGCGTGCCGCCTGCGGCATCGCGTCGTTTAGCAGCGAGGCCGGCGAGGCATTCCATGAACAACCGGTTGGCGACGTTCACGGTGCAATCGGCGTGGTCGTACGCCGGCGCGACCTCGACGATGTCCATGCCGACCACTGTGTGTTCGTAGGCAAGCTTGCGAACCATGCGCATCAAATCGGCGGCCACCAGACCGCCTGGTTCTGGCGTGCCGGTGGCTGGTGCGTACGCGGGATCGAGCGAGTCGATGTCGATGGAGATGTACAGCAGCTCAGGCCCGTCGAGCGCCTCGTGAACGGCATCGACCATCACCGCCTGGAATCCGCGCTCCCAGATCTCGTCCATCAAGTGCCAGCGCATTCCCTGCTCGGCCATCCACTCCCACACGTTTTGCGGTGGCCAGTAGCTGCGAAGGCCGATCTGAATGAAGTTGCGGCCCGGGATCGCGCCACTCTCGATCAGGCGCCGCATTGGCGTGCCGTGACTGGCCAGGTTCCCGTCGATCGTGTCGGCGGTGTCGGCGTGCGCGTCGAAATGGACCATGCCGACGTTGCCATAACCGTAGACATCGGCGACTGCCGTCGCAGCCGGCCATGTGATGGTGTGGTCGCCGCCCATCGTGAACGGGATGATCTTGCGACTGGCGATCTCATGGACGCGGCTCTTGATGTTGTCGAGGCTGGTCTGCACCATTCCGTGCGGACAATGGGCGTCGCCGTAGTCGATGACCTCGACGTGGTCGAATATCTCCAGTCCGTAGCTGAGGTGGTACGTGCCCGACTCGTAGGCGCTGCCGCGTAGCGCTCGAGGGCCGAACCGCGCTCCAGGCCGGTTGGTGGTGCCGAGATCGAACGGTGCACCGACGATCGCAACGTCGGGCTGCCACGAATCGAGTTGTTCGGCTTCGGTCAGCAGTGGGCGCTGAGCGAAGGTCATGACCGAACCAAACGCGTAACCCTGGTCGAGCTGTTGCTGGTATCCGGCGGGCACGTCGCGCTGCGGTTCGCTCATGGCCAGGCACGGTAATCGTTGACGGCTGATGCCGACCCCACGCTGCGTCCGAAAAGCGAAGCACCCCGGGCTGCGCAGCTAGCCGAAGCCAGCGCGCCGCCCGGGGCGACTCCTTTTGGTCGGTGATCCACCACTGGCCGATCTGCCGGCGTTAGCCTGTAGCTCGACTCAATGTCATCGCCCGTCAGCTTGCGCTGGCGGGCGATTCCCTTTGTCAGGTTCACTCACCGTTTGCACGGCTCGCTACCCCCGACCACTGATTCGGTCTTCCCCGGCGAACCGGTTCCAACCAATCCAGTTGCTCGTTCCGCAGCCCCGGTTACCCGGTTCGCTTCCCTCGCTGAACCGGTTCGTAGCGACCTGGTTGCCCAGTTCGTTCTTTCCCCGGCCCCACCGCTCGGCCCGAAGGCCTCCCGGCGGAATGGATCACTCCCCTCCCGAACCCGCTTTCACCT
>JAENVT010000601.1 GCA_016650435.1 Ilumatobacteraceae bacterium | reverse complement strand
TCCGGGCACACCACACGATTTGGTGATACTGGCCGGCGTCGAGCCACATCTCCGTTACGCCACATTCGCCGACAGCGTCCTCGAGGTCGCCAAGCTGTCGAAGTGCGAAGTCGTCGTCACCGTCGGCGCTGTCGCCGACACCATCCCGCACACTCGGGCACCGCTCGTCGTAGGCAGCACCACCAACACCAACCTCCTGACCGCGCTCGGTCTGTCGCCTCCGAGATATCAAGGCATCACCGGGCTTGTCGGGGTGCTCCAGGAACGACTCGACCGTGCGGGGATACCTGCAATTTCGCTGCGGGTCGGCGTGCCGCACTACCTCGGCAACGCGCAGCATCCGCAGTCGTCGATCGCACTCTTGCAACATCTCCACCATGTGCTCGGTGTTCCGGTGCACACGGCGCGCCTCAGCGCCGACGCTGCACGTCGGCGGGTGCTCCACGACGAGGCGGTCGCCGAAGACGAACAAGCCAGCGCTTACGTCTCAATGCTGGAGCGGGAATACGACCAGCGGTCGGAGGAAGCCATCCCGAGTGGCGACGATCTGGCCGCCGAGTTCGAACGGTTCCTGCGCGACCAGCGCGACGACGAAGGCTAAAGCAACGGGGCGAATCCGCCGAAATAGCTACGTCATGTTGTTCAAACAGAACCCCCTCGTCCGTCAGTGGACAGCACTCAACGCGCCATTCGCCTCGAACTCCAACCGTGGCCCGAAAGAAGGTCCGCGGTGGATCATCGACTGGAACGGTCCACTGTTCGTGTCGGCTGTCCACGCCGTCGATCACGAACGCAATGGCGCCTGGAAGAACACCGACGCCGGCACCGGAGGCTTGGCCATGACGCTCAGCAACGTCGTCGACTGTTCGAAGGTCGCTGTGACTCGCAGTGTGCCGATGATGGGCGACGCAAACTGGGACGAGTACCACCCGTTGAAAGCACAGCTCGAGAAGCTCGGACATGTCGGCGATCGCAGCGTCTACATCGACCTGCACGGGATGAAGGACGGTCACGGTGCCGACGTGATCATTGGCTGCGGGAATGGTTCTCCAGCATCGATCGCGCTCGGTCAACGCGTCGCCGCCCATCTCGAGGCCGCGAAGGTCACGACCGACCCTGATGGCGGCAGGCGTGGCTTCGGAGCGACGAAGCCTGGCACGATGACGTCGTGGGCGCAGCGTCAAGGTGCGACTGCGGTCCAAATCGAGATCTCACGCTCCTACCGCGCCGCACAGAGTGCAGACAAGCTGAAGGAACGACTGATCACCGGCCTCGTCGCCGCGCTGCTCGAAGAAAAGTCGCGACTCACCTCGATCCCCGCAGGCTTCACCGTCTCCGCGGCCTGACGCCTAGCGGAGTGTCACGCGCCACCCCGGGGTGGCGGCAAACACTCCGTTAACCCTTGGCGGCGCGGAAACCGGCTTCCAGGTCGGCGATGATGTCTTCGATCGACTCCAGACCAACGCTGAGACGCACCAACCCGGGGTAGACGCCTGTCGATGCCTGTTCTTCTTCGGTGAGCTGGCTGTGGGTGGTGGTAGCGGGCTGAATGACCAGGCTGCGTACATCACCGATGTTGGCGACGTGGCTGTGCAGTTCGAGGCCCTCGACGAACCTCGTGCCGGCGTCGCGGCCGCCCTTGATGATGAACGAAATGATCGAGCCGTAGCCCTTGTCGCGGCCGTACTTCTTGGCCCGCTCGTACCACTGGCTCGACGGTAGGCCGGCCCAGATGACACTCTCGACCTCGTCGCGACCCTGCAGGAACTCTGCGACCTTTGCGGTATTCGAGAAGTGGCGCTCCATTCGCAGGCTCAGTGTCTCGAGCCCTTGCAGGAACAGGAAGGCGTTGAACGGCGACACGGCCGCGCCGGTGTCGCGCAGACCCTGGACGCGCGCCTTCAGGATGAACGCCCCGTGACCCAACGCCGGCCAATACGGCAAGCCGTGATAGCTGGGATCGGGTTCGGTGAAGTTCGGGAACTTGCCGTTGCCGAAGTCGAACGTCCCACCGTCGGTGATCGACCCGCCGATTGACGTGCCGTGGCCGCCGATGAACTTTGTCAGCGAGTGCACGACGATGTCGGCGCCCCATTCGATCGGGCGGATGAGGTACGGCGTCGGGACCGTGTTGTCGACGATCAGCGGCACACCCGCCTCGTGGGCAACCTTGGACACCCCCTCGATGTCGAAGATGTCGTTCTTCGGGTTCGACAGCACCTCTCCGAAGAACAGCTTGGTGTTGGGCTTCACGGCAGCCCGCCACTGATCCAGGTTGTCGGGATCTTCGACGAAGGTGACCTCGATGCCGTGCTTGGGCAGGGTGTAATGCAGCAGGTTGTACGTGCCGCCGTACAACGAAGGCGAAGCGACAACGTGGTCACCGACCTCGGCGATCGTCGTGATGGACAGCATCTCAGCCGCCTGGCCGGAGCTGACGACGAGGGTCCCGGGGATCCCGATGGCCGTGGTGCACCCTCCTTCCAACGCATTCAGGCGTGCCTCGAGCGCAGCCTGCGTGGGATTCATGATGCGCGTGTAGATGTTGCCGACCTCGGCCAACGCGAACAGGTTCGCGGCCCGCGAGGAGTCGCCCAAGTCGTAGCTCGTGGTCTGGTAGATCGGTACTGCTCGTGCCCCGGTCGTTGGGTCGGGGTCTCCTCCGACGTGGATCTGCTTTGTCTCGAATCCCCATGCATCACTCATGAGCGGTCACGCTACTTACGTAAATCCCGACCAATCAAGTCGGAATTCAAGTGATCCACCAAATCGGCCGATGAATTACCAAATCTTGCAGCGCCAAGGAGGCTGGGATGTTTCAACGCACGCGGTGGTCGGCACTCGGGGCAGCCGTAGCTGTCGTCCTAGGGGCCGGTGTGGTCTTGCCCAATGCCAGCGCTGCTGTCAGCAGCGGCGAACGCGCGGTGTTCGTGCCGATCGTTCCGTGCCGCCTGTTCGACACGCGACCGGCGCCCGACAACGTCGGGCCACGCGCTACCGCGCTCGGTGCCGGCGAGGTGTTCACCCAACAGGTCGGCGGCCCGAACGGCAACTGCAACATCCCGACTGATGCCACTGCGGTCTCGATGAATGTCACCGCCGTCGGCGGAACCGCCGGCAGCTTCTTGACGGTCTACCCCGCCGACGCCCCGGAACGGCCGCAGGCGTCGAACCTCAACTGGACACCCGGCTCGCCGGCGGTTCCCAACAAGGTCGACGTCAAGCTCTCGGCCACGCGGGCGATCAATCTCTTCAACCTCGCCGGCAGCGTCAACGTGCTTGCCGATGTGGTCGGCTACTACGCCGACCACAACCACGACGATCGCTACTACACCAAGGCCGAGATCGACGCGGGCGTCAACGACACCCTGCGCACTGAGGTGCACGGCTCGTACGACGTGCGATGGGAGCAGCCAGCGTTTTTCAACCTCGCGATCAACAACTCGTGCGTCGGCAACAGCACCTCCAACGGAATATTCGGAGAGATACCGATCACCATCCCGGTCGGCTCGCGATTGATCTCGGTCGACACGTTGGTATTGGACACCGCCGGTCCGACCACGTATTCGGTCGATCTCGTCAAGACGACCATCACCGCTTTAGGGGTGACGGTCGTACATCTCGGCTTCGTCTCGGGCCTCGGGGTCGGCACAGGCGGACTGGTGCACACATTGATCACGCCGGCCGCAGTCGAGATCGCGGCGGCCGGGGTTTCGTACGCCGTAAGAGTGGGCGACTTCTCCAACAGCTCCAACGACTTCTGCCAGGTCACGGCGAACTACGACACCAAGCCCTAAGGCGACACCAGGCCCTGGCGCAGCTCTCGCTTCAAGAACTTGCCAGCGGGATTGCGTGGCAATGGTTGGTCGACGAAGACGATGCGCGACGGGATCATGAAGGCGGCGATCTTCGTTCGCAGGAACGCACGCAGATCGTCGGCGGTCAAGGTCGCTCCTTCGGCGAGATGGATCGCCACGGCGACCTCCTCGCCGAGCCGTTCGTCGGGAATCCCGAACACAGCGGCTTCGTGAATTGCCGGATGCTCGTAGATCGCTGACTCGACCTCGGCGCAGTAGACGTTCTCGCCGCCGCGCAGGATCATGTCCTTCAACCGATCCTCCACGTAGACGAATCCCTCGTCGTCGACCCGGCCGATGTCGCCGCTGCGCAGCCAGCCATCAACGATCGTCTCGGCGGTCGCCTCGGGTTTGTTCCAGTACCCGCGGATCAGCATCGGGCCCTCGAACCAGATCTCGCCACGCTGCCCGGTCGGCACCTGATGACCGTCGGGATCGCGGACCTCGATGCGCATGATCGGCATGACCCGGCCGGTCGAGGTCGGATGAGTCAGGTAGTCGGCGCCGGTGTTGTTCGGCCCGTATGCGTTGGTCTCGGTCATGCCGTAGCCGAGCGTCGGCCCGCCGCTCTTCACGCTGCCGGCAACGCGCTCGACCAGCGCCGTCGGCGCCGGGGCCCCGCCCCCACCCACGCCACGAAGGCTGGAGGTGTCGAAGTCGGCGAATCGTGGCGAGTTGACCAGGTCCCAACTTTGCGTCGGGACGCCGATGAAGTTGGTGATGCGCTCGCGCTCGATCAGTTCGAGCGCCTTCTCCGCGTTCCAGCGATACATCACCACCAACTTCGACTTGGTGACGACGCAACTCATCAGCACCGGAACGCAGCCGGTGACGTGGAACAGTGGCACGATCAGGATGAACGCCAAGGGCTCGGCGGCCGCAGGCGATTCACCTGGCGGTAGCGCGGATTCAGCACGCACAACGTCGGCCGCCGCCCGACTCCCGAAGGCCATGACCGACGAAACGATCGCGCCATTCGTCGAGACGGCACCCTTCGGTCGGCCAGTGGTTCCCGATGTGTAGAGGATGGTGGCGTCGTCATCCCAGCCCACGTCGACCGCCGGCATCGACCGGCCAGGGACGACCACTTCGTTCCACTGATCGACGTCGTCGTCCGATGGCGGGTCGGCTCGCACTTCGAGCATTCGCACGCCCATCCGCCGGCATGGACCGATTGCTCGGCTGATCCGCTCGACGTCGGCGATCAGCAGCGACGCCCCGCTGTCGGCAAGCGCGTAGTCGATTTCGTCCTCGACCCACAGGGCGTTCAGCGATACCGACACACCACCAATCGAGATGATGGCCAGCATCGACATGACCCACTCGGGGTAGTTGCGCATGCCGATCGCGACACGGTCGCCCTTGACGATGCCGTAGCGATTGACGAGAGCATCGGCCAAGGCGTCGATGCGGCCGAAGACTTGGTCGAACGTCCAGCGCTCGTCCTCGTAGACCAGGAAGATGTCGTCGCCACCGGTTCTGGCGATGTCAAACACCGTCCGCAGGTTCGGCGGAGCATGCATGAACTGGCGCTTGCCGTGCTCGTCTTCGATGATCTCGAACGGCGAGCCGGGCCCGCTGATCCGCGCACACGCCTCTTCCCACGTCAGTGTCATTGTCCCCCCGTGCCGCGCGATTTGTGTCAGCAAAACCGCGGTCAATCACGGCTTTGCCTCACACAAACCCTATACGCGGCCGCCCGGTTGGGCTCAGCCGCCAGTGAGACGAGGCAACGCTGCGACGATAATTGGAAATGCGTCTGGGAATCGCCGATCATCTCGGCTGGGCCGTAGCCGTGACCGCCTCGGCCGACCACCAAGTCGTGGACCGTCGGCGGATCGAGCTGGTCGAACCCGCCCTGACGGCGGCACCGATTCACTACGAGAGCAAGCGTCTCGATGTCGCCGCCACCGCTGCGCTGGTCGCGAAGGTGCGAGCGTCGGTCATTCAGGCGACGTCAGCTGCGCTCGATGAAATTGCGACGGCGCTCCCGGCGCCGGTCGTGTCGATCTCGCTTCGAACCTGGCCGCTGAACTTCCCCGACGATATTGCGGTCCAGCGTCGCTCGCCATATGAAGCCAGCGCCGACGCCATCATGTATCGCCACGTGCTCTCCGAGTTCGCACACGCTCGCGATTGGGAAGTCCATCTCTATAACGCCAAGGAAGTAGAACGTCTCGCCGCAGCGATGCTGGCGGAGCGGGCCGATGAGGTCCCGCGCGGTCCTCGACAATTGTGGTCGGCTGAGGAGTCCCCATAACTGCAATCGGCGTAGCTCGACACCCGCGCGAAGGCTCGGCGGACGAACCGGGCAGCCCCAGAACGGTACGTAGCGTTCTGGGCGTGCCCAGTTGAACGAAAGTGGCACGCTGGTGGTCGATTGCGCCCAGGTCTGTAGGCCAGCCGTTCGGCCAGCGCTCAGTACGGCAGCAAGGTGCGATGAATGGGGGGAAAGTGACCAACAAGCGTGGAGGTGCTGCATGGGTCCAGAGAACGAATCTTCCGATCGGCTGCGGGTCACGTTTTCGGCCGGATCCGCCGCCTCAGACCTATGGGCGTTCGGCGAAGACGATCTCGCCGAAGCTGCTCTGGATTTGTCCGATCAGCAACTGCTCGCTGCATGGCGGTGGGCGGCGATGTACTACAGACCGGAATATCCGTTGCCTGTTGTCGGACGTCGCATCACGCTCGGGCATGTGGTCGCGTTCGCAGCGATGACTGTCCTCGAAGGCAGGGTTCGCACGCTTGCTCGGCAACGGCGGCGCCCGGACAAGACGATTCCTGAACACATCAGAAGCGCTGCAGCGGCGCACAGGCCCTCGCTGAGCGAGGTGCACCGTCTATTTGGTGATCACATTGACTGACTAGACCGACGCTTGGTGCCGAACTAACCGCCGCTGACGTCGGCAACCTTCTGGCGGCCGGCACCGAGGAACGGCATCATGGCCCGCAGGCGGCCACCGACCTCTTCGATCTGGTGCACCCGGCCGGCCTCGCGAAGGGCGTTGAAGTTGGCCCGACCGCTCTCGCTTTCGGCGACCCACTCCCTGGCGAACTTGCCGGACTGGATCTCTTTGAGGATCTTCTTCATCTCTGCCTTGGTCCTGGCGTTGACGATCCGCGGGCCTCGGGTGACATCGCCGTACTCGGCAGTGTCACTGATGGAGTAGCGCATTCCGGCGATTCCTTCTTCGTACATCAGGTCGACGATCAGCTTCACCTCGTGCAGGCACTCGAAATATGCCATCTCGGGTTGGTACCCGGCTTCGACCAGCGTGTCGAAGCCTGCTTGCACCAGCGAAGTCAGACCACCACACAGCACCACCTGCTCGCCGAACAAATCGGTCTCGGTCTCCTCGCTGAACGTGGTCTCGATCACGCCGGCGCGGGCTCCGCCGATCGCCTCTGCATAGCTGAGCGCTAGAGCGTGGGCTTCGCCTGTGGCGTCTTGATGCACTGCGATGAGGCACGGCACACCGCCACCTTCGGTGTAGGTGCGGCGCACCAGGTGACCAGGACCCTTCGGCGCAATCATGATGACGTCGACGGTCTTCGGCGGACGGATTCGCTTGAACCTGATGTTGAAACCGTGGGCGAAAGCAATTGCCTTGCCCTTGCGCATGTGTGGCTTGATGAACTCTTCGTATGTTGCCTTCTGCTCGGTGTCGGGCATTGTCATCATGATCACGTTGGCCCACTTGGCAGCGGCAGCGATGTCCATTACGTCGAGGCCGGCAGCCTCGGCTTTGGCGGCAGACTTGCTGCCTTCACGGAGCCCGACGACCACCGGCACACCGGACTCTTTCAAGTTCAGGGCGTGGGCGTGACCCTGCGAGCCGTAGCCGATGATGGCTACCTTGCGACCTCGAATGATCGACGGATCGGCGTCCGCCTCGTAGTACATCTTCGCGGCCATCTCAGCCAGCCTTTCCGTAGTCGCTTTTCTTGGTGTTGGAGCTCGCGGCACGCAGACGTGCCTCGCGGTCGAGTTTGGGAAGCGCCACCCGGCCGGTGCGCTGAAGCTCCACGATGCCATATCCAGTAAGCAACTCTTCAAAATCGTCGAGCTTGTCGGGGTGACCATCGAGGCTGATGGTGATCGCCTCGACACCCACCGCCAGGATCTTGCCCTCGAAGATCGTCGCCAGCTCGACGATCTGGCTGCGGTTCTCGGGGCTGACCCGAATCGTCGCGAGCAGTAGTTCACGCTCGACCGAACGCCGCGGATCGAGTTCGCTGATCTTGACGACCTCGATCAGCTTGAACAGCTGCTTGGTGATCTGCTCGAGCGGCGACGAGTCGACATCGACCACGATGGTGATGCGGCTGAATCCGGGCTCCTCCGCCGGCGCGACTGCCAGCGAGAAGATGTTGTAGTCGCGGCGGGCGAACAATCCGGCCACCCGAGCCAGAACGCCCGGTCGGTTCTGCACGAGCACCGACAGGATGTGGTGGTTCATCTCGGTGCTCATTTCAGAGCGCTCTTTCTGGCCATCTGCGAGTCGGGCAGGATCAGATCGTCGTTGCCCATGCCGGCCGGCACCATCGGGAACACCTTCTCGCGGGCATCGACCCGGAAGTCGACGACGACGGGACGGTCGTCGATGGAGTTGGCCTTGTCGATGGCTGGCTGCACTTCTTCTGGAGAATCGACGCGGATGCCGACGCAACCCATCGCCTCGGCCCACTTGACGAAGTCGGGCAACTCGGGCGACAGGTAGACCTCGCTGTAGCGCTCGTCGTAGAACATCTCCTGCCATTGGCGAACCATGCCGAGATAGCTGTTGTTCAAGATGCCGACCTTGATCGGAATGCGCTCGACGCTGGCTGTCACCAGTTCTTGCGCCGTCATCTGGAAGCAACCGTCGCCGTCGATGGCCCACACCGTGCGGTCGGGACGACCGACCTTGGCCCCGATTGCCGCCGGCACACTGAAACCCATCGTGCCGAGGCCACCGGAGTTGACCCACGTGTAGGGCTCGTTGAACCGCCAATACTGCGACGACCACATCTGATGCTGGCCGACGCCACTGACCAGGATCGTGCCCTCCGGTGCGTTGTCGCGCAGCTGCTCGAGACAGAACTGCGGCTTCAACGCCTCACCGGGCTCGCTTGGTTCGTACGACAGCGGGAACTGCTCGCGCCAGCCGCTGATGCGGCTCTTCCACGCGCCAATGTCGGTCTGTGTTGCGCCGCCCTCCAACAGGTCGCGAATGGCCTTGATCAGTTCTTCGATGACCAGGCGGCAGTCACCAACAATCGGCACATCCGGCTTGCGCACCTTGCCTTGCTCGGCGGGGTCGATGTCGACGTGGATGACCTTGGCATCGGGCGCGAACGTCGAGACCTTGCCGGTGATGCGGTCGTCGAAACGGGCGCCGAGTGTGATCAGCAGATCGCTGCGCTGCAGAGCCGTGATCGCGGTCGCGTTGCCGTGCATGCCCGGCATGCCGAGGCACAGTGGATGGTCATCGGGGAACGCGCCGCGGGCCATCAACGTGGTGACGACGTGGATGTCGGTCATTTCGGCCAACTCGCGCAACGCCCCAGCGGCGCGGGCTTTCAGGATGCCACCGCCGACGTAGAGGATCGGCCGCTCGGCGGCGAGGATCAACTTGGCTGCTTCTTTGATCATCCGCGGGTGACCCTTGGTGTTGGGTCGGTATCCGGGCAGGCTGTCGATGACTTCGGCATCGGTCGGCCAGTACCACTCCATCGAGTTCTGCAGCACGTCCTTCGGCACGTCGATCAGGGTCGGACCCGGCCGGCCCGTCGTTGCGACACGGAATGCCTGGCGCACAGCCATCGGCAGGTTTTGCGCCGACATCACCAACTCGTTGTGCTTGGTGACGCTGCGGGTGATGCCGACGGTGTCGCATTCCTGGAACGCGTCGGTGCCGATCGCAGTCGTTGGCACCTGGCCGGTGATGCACACCATCGGGATCGAATCCATGTACGCGTCGCACAACGGTGTAACCATGTTGGTTGCGGCCGGACCACTGGTGACCATGGCCACGCCGGGACGACCGGTGACATGGGCGTACCCCTCGGCCATGTGCCCGGCACCTTGCTCGTGGCGAACCAGGATGTGGCGGATCGATGAGTCGAGCAGCGGATCGTAGGCAGGCAGGATGCAGCCACCCGGCAGGCCGAACATCACCTCGACACCCTCCATCTCGAGGGCTTTGATCAGGGCTTGAGCCCCTGTGATCTTCATGTTGTCGACACTCCTCTTCCGTGATGCTCAAACTGGCATTCTCAAACTGGCCCGAAAAATCAAACGGCCTCCCGGATGGGAGGCCAAGATGCACGCATATGTGGGCGTGCATCTACATGAGTACTACGACAATCGCGATGATTCCGGCACGCATGAATCGTAGTGTGCCACGCTCGGGCGCCGACGCGCAACCTCGATAGCGCGACAATCCTGCGGTGACCGCTCGACGCAAGTTCACGGACGCGCAACGGCGAGCGCGGTTGGCGAGTCGCCATCGCCTGCTTCCAGAAACGCGAACCGACGATGTCGCGGCGATCGCCGACTCGCTCGTGGCGTTGCATTCGACCGACCCGGCAACGGTGTACCTCTCGGCAATGGCCAGGATGGAAGACCCATCGATCGAAGCGGTTTCGAAGGCGCTCTACGACGATCGCACCGTCGTTCGCCACCATGCGATGCGACGCACGTTGTGGGTGTTCACTCCGCAGATGGCTCGATGGGCGCACGCCGCGTGCACCGTTGCATTGGCAACGAAGCAGTGGAAGCGGCTGGCGAAGATGGTCGAAGACAGTGGTGTAGCGACCGATGGCGCAGCCTGGGCAACCGTGGCCAAGGCCGAAACCCTGGCAGCGCTGATGGCGATTGGCACGGCGACCTCGAGACAGGTGGGCAACGTCGTGCCAGCGTTGACACAGAAACTGCACCTCAAGGTTGGAAACGCGAACGTGGAAGTCGGAGGTGCGCACGCCCGACTGCTGTTGAACCTCGGATTCGACGGAGCCATCGTGCGCGGCCGCCCGAGCGGTTCGTGGACCAACTCCGAGTATCCATGGTCGGTCGCCGGTCAGTGGCTGCCGGGTGGTCTCACAGGCGAAGACGTCGATACCGGAGCTGCTGAGCTCGCTCGCCACTACCTTGCTCGCTTCGGTCCTGCTTCGACCGCCGACCTGCAGTGGTGGGCGGGCTGGACCGCGGCCACAACGAAGCGCGCGTTGGCCGCTATCGACGCTGTCGAAGTCGATCTCGACGCCGGATCTGGAACCGGCGTCGGTTGGGTATTGCCGGACGACACCGACGATGAAGTCAGCAAGCCGTGGATCGCGTTCCTGCCGGCGCTCGATCCGACGACGATGGGCTGGAAGAACCGAGCCTGGTATCTCGGCGATCTCGCCAAGTTCGGCAGCCCGGTGTTCGACACCAATGGAAATGCGGGACCGACGATCTG
>JAENVT010000600.1 GCA_016650435.1 Ilumatobacteraceae bacterium | reverse complement strand
GGCGACAGCCGCTGTCACCGTCGACAGTGCTGTCCACATCTCGGCTGGCACCTTCGACGCAATCGTCAGCCCGATGCCGTGCAGGCCGAGAGCCAACGTCGGGCGACCTTCGTGTGCAGTGATGGTTGAGATCACCGTGCGCACAAACACGTCGGGCTCCGCACCGATCGAGCATCTGCCCTCATCGAGAAGACTCGCGTGGGGCGACTCGAAAGACCACAGCAGGCGACCGGATTCGTTGCCGTGCAGAATGCGGATCGTCAGATCGGGAGGCTCGTCGCTTACGGGCACGCCCAGCGAACCGACGGTCGAAGGCAATGGCGGTGGGTGGTCGATATGGAGTTCGCCCACACTGCCGACGACCCGCACGCAGCGCGTGCCAAGTCCCATCGTCTGGCTATCGACCGAGTACAGCACGTTGATCGCTTGAGGATGATCGGGATCCGATGACGCCGGCGCAACAAGGTTGAAGACGACGTACGGGTACGCCTCGGCTGCAGTCACCAGCATCGTCTTGCGCCACGTTTCGCCCGGTGCCAAGTCGAAACCATCGGCGACCACATGGACAGTCAATTCGTAGTCGCCCACACTCGTCGGTGGACGAATCAGTGCTGGGCCGACCACGCCGCTGACAGGTGTCGGCGACAAGCCGACCGTGAGTTCGAACGGGGTCGCGGCAACCAGCGACTCATCGCATTCGATTCGTGCATACGTGCGACGCGGCGGGTCAACGGTTGGCTCCGCATGGCTCGGCACGGCGTGGCTCGGATGCCCGTGTGCCGGTTCAGGAGGTGGAGACGGCGGCGGTAGTGGAGACGAAGGTGGCGGCACCGGCTCGACTGGCGATGTCGGCGGCGACGGCGGTGACGGCGGTGACGGCGGACTGGAGGCTGGCGGCGCCGGAGGAGGTTCGCCGACCGGTACGGGCGACACGTCGATGGGCTCAGTGGCAACCGTGCCACCGCCAACGCTGCTTCCCACGGCACTGGTTCCCGCTCCCGCCGCGGCTCCGCCGCCGAGGAACACGCCGAGTGCGACGGGTGTGAACGCGACGACGCTGAACTGTTGAGCGAGCAAGCACAGTGCAATCCCGCCGATCAACCCCGCAACGACACCCAACACGAGTGACGAGTGCTGACGACGCGCTCGCAGCACGCTTGTCACCAGCAGGCCGGCACCCATTGCCAGCAACAGCAGGGCACCAATGCCGATCACGGTGGTCAGTGGCGAGCGGCCGTAGACCCGAACCCAGAAGGCGCCGTGGCACGGACCGCTACTCACTTCGATGTGGTACCAGCCAACGCCGACATTGCTGATGTCGGCGATCTTCAATGACTCGCGGAATCGCTGCGCCGGTTGGTGCCGGAACGTCTTCACCGTGATCGATGGCCCGATCGGCAGATCGACCGCAACACGAGTTGTCGACGTTGGCTGCACCGACAGCGCGTCGATCTGGACGATGTCATTGACATCGAGGCGAAGGGCGGCATCTGCTTCGGCAAACTCTCGAACGTCGTGGCCGTCGATGGCCAGTACGCATTCGTCGGCGCGTCGCTCGACCGCCGACGCGGGGGGTTCCGATCCCATGGGTGCGACCACGCTCGACCAGAGGGTGAGGATCGCCAACAGGATCATGGAGGACCCTCCTCGGGCCCGGCAACAATGAAGAGCGAATGCACCGGCAGTCGGTCAATATCGCTGTCCGGTGGCGAAACCGTCAATCGGTAGTCGCCCGCGGGCAGCGGTGCCCACTGCACTCGATACGACCCATCGCCGTCAACCTCGAGTCGGGATTCCAGCACCGGGCGACCCGAGGCAACATCGACCAACACCGCATCGACGGTCGGCGATGGGTCATCCGAGGTCACCGTCGCCACGATCGGTTCATCGACATCAAAGATCTCGTCGATTTGCAGCCCGAATCCGCTCAGGCCACTTCGAAGGTTCGCCGTCGGCCGAGCCGAAAGCACCCCGATCAACTGGGTCAGCGGACCGACTGCATTCTGCAGCGACCCGTGCTGATCGGGCGCGTAGATCTCCCTACCCTGATCGGCCAACTCGATCGGCGTCGCCGACACTCGCGGGACGGTCCCGTCACCGCCACTGTCAAGCCCTTCGTACGCCGGCAGCATTTTCACGGCCCCGGCATGGAAGTGCGCCGACTGGCTCGTGGGCTGCATGATGCCGACGACCGGATGTATCGCGTAGCTACCCGGCGGGCGAGCCTCGATCGCCGCGTCGATGTCGTGATGGAAGGTCAGTGCCGCCACGGCGCGTACCGGATCGACTCCTGGCAGATCCGACGTTTCGGCGACGCGAGCAAGACTGCCGGACCCGGTGTCGACAACGGGGTATCGGGGCAGCAACTGGTACACCGACGTCAATGAACGCAACAACCTGGTCAAATCGAGCCCGAGCGGGCCAATCCTCTTCTTGAATCCGTTGCACAGAAAGTCGAGAGCGTTCAGCGAGCCTCGGTATGGAGTTCCGAAGGTGATGAGCGTTCGGGCGTCGCGCCAGCCGCCGAGTACCTCGAGGTAGTGCCTGGCGACGAGGCCGCCCATCGAGTGGCCCACCAACACGAGCTTTGCATCTTTGTTTCCCGATCGCTGCCGCCAGGCATGCAGCCATGCGGGGGCCTGCTCGGCGAGATGGCGGGCGGCGACTCGATTGTCACGCCGCCAGTCGTATGGGAAGTCGAACCAGTTCTGCCCGTCCACCACATCGAAGCTCGCAAAGATCGACGATCGAATGTGCGAATAGCCGTCGATGCTCCAAAATCCGGGAACGAGGTGGAGGTCTGGCTGGAGGCGCCTGGCGATGACCCCATCGCCGAGATCATCGACGGAGGGATCGTCGCCATGCAGCTCCAAATCGTTGACGCTGTGGCCGAGGGAGATCAGCGCTCGCCAAGCCGCACCCGGCGACATCGCCCAGACATCGCGACCATCGCGTTCGAGGACGCTGCCGAGGATGCCGGGCAACAGCACCACGACGTCACCCATCGGTAGCTTCGACGGCATAGCCGGCTCCTCTCGAAGGATCTCAGCTTGTCACTGATTCGCCGCGAATCGCGGCACTCCTACGATGAGTCACTCTGCGGCGACGTGAATACGCCACTGTGTCAAATCGTCAGGGTCGAGATCGTCAGGATTGCGGGGAGACGTTGCAGGTGATGAACGCCTGCCCGATGGCGAGGCTGACCGCATCGCTGGGCTGGCCCGTCGAGATGGCCTGGTTGAGGTCGTC
>JAENVT010000599.1 GCA_016650435.1 Ilumatobacteraceae bacterium | reverse complement strand
GGGTGAACGGCTCGTCTGGTGCGTAGCCCCACAGGGTTCGGCGCGCAACTGCGTGCATGTGCTCGGCGAGTGCTTCGGCGAAGCGGTCGGCGAGCGACTTCACCAGGATCGAGGAGTAATCGTCGCCAGCAGCCGCGTAGCGATCGGCGATGGCAACCTCCTCCGGCCCGGCTGTCACCGCGAAGGCGCCGATGTGGTCCGTGACTCCTGCGTCGGCGGGCGCGATGAAATCGCTGATCGACACGTTCGGCTTGCCGTCGCGTCTCTTCAGCTGTTGTCGCAACCCATGCAGCCGCTGACCGTGTTGCGGCAGGACGATGTCGTCACCATCGCGGTGCGCCGGCCAGAACCCGACAACGGCCTTCGGCACGAACCAGCGACCGGTCACGATCTGGTCAAGCATCCGTTGAGCGTCGTCGAACAGTGGACGGGCGGCTTCGCCGAACTCGGCGTCGGTGAGGATCGTTGGGTATCGCCCGCGCAGCCCCCATGTGTGGAAGAAGGGCGTCCAGTCAATGTACGGCACCAAATCGGCGAGGTCGATCTGATCGAACGTCCGGACACCGGTATACGTTGGCGCGACAACTGTTGACTCGTCGAACATGAACGAACCGGCGTTGGCCCGGGCATCATCGAGAGAGATGCGATTGCGTTCGACCTCGGCACGTTCGTGCGCCTCAATGACCCGTTGGTATTCGACGTCGAGGTCGGCGAGGTAGTCGCCGCGTTTATCATCCGAGAGGAGCTTCGAGATCACGCCGACGGCGCGGCTGGCGTCGGCAACGTGCACGACCGCGCCGTTGGAGTAGGCCGGGGTCACACGCAGCGCGGTGTGGATCCGGCTGGTTGTTGCGCCGCCCACGAGCAATGGAATCGTGAAGTCCTGGCGCTGCATCTCGCTGGCAACGTGGACCATCTCGTCGAGCGACGGAGTGATGAGACCGGAGAGCCCGATGATCTGGGCGTCGTGTTCGCGGGCAGTATCGAGGATCTTTTGTGCGGGCACCATGACACCGAGATCGATGATCTCGTAGTTGGCGCAGCCCAGCACCACGCCGACGATGTTCTTGCCGATGTCGTGGACGTCGCCCTTCACCGTGGCGAGCACGGCGGTGCCGTTCGAGCTCGAGGTGACTTCGCCGCCGGCAGCAACCAGTGCGGCTCGATCGGCTTCCAGGAAGGGCGTGAGGTAGGCAACGGCCTGCTTCATCACTCGGGCCGATTTGACGACTTGGGGGAGGAACATCCGGCCGGAACCGAACAGGTCGCCGACCAGGTTCATCCCGTCCATCAACGGCCCTTCGATCACCGACACTGGTGACTGCAGGCGCACACGCGACTCCTCGACATCTTCCTCGATGAACTCGGTGATGCCGTTGACCAGCGCGTGTTCGAGTCGCTTGTCGATGTCCCAGTCGCGCCACTCCTGGCCGGCTCGCTCTCCCTGGTCCGACTTGCCGTCCTGGTATCGGGTCGCGGCCACGAGCAGGTTTTCTGCGGCGTCGGAACGCCGCGCCAGTACGACGTCTTCGCACAGGTCGCGCAGCTCGCGGTCGATCTGTTCGTAGACCGCGAGTTGCCCAGCGTTGACGATGCCAAGGCGCATGCCATTGGCGATCGCGTGGTACAGGAACACGGAGTGCATCGCCTCGCGGACCTGGTCGTTGCCACGGAAGGCGAACGACAGGTTCGACACACCGCCCGACACATTCGAAGTGGGATAGCGGCGACGCAGTTCGGCCGTGGCTTCGATGAAGTCGAGCCCATAGCGATCGTGTTCGGCGATGCCCGTTGCGACTGCGAAGATGTTGGGGTCGAAGATGATGTCTTCGGGCGGGAAGTCGAGCTCGGTGGTCAACAGTTCGAAGGCCCGTGAGCAGATCTCCACCTTGCGTGCCGCCGTGTCGGCCTGGCCGTTCTCGTCGAACGCCATGACGATCACAGCTGCGCCGTGATCCCGGCAAACTCGCGCTTGGTTCAAGAACTGGTCGACACCTTCCTTCATCGAGATCGAGTTGACGACGGCCTTGCCTTGCACGCACTCGAGCCCGGCTTCGATCACGGCGAACTTCGATGAATCGATCATCACCGGTACTCGGGCAATGTCGGGCTCGCCGGCGATCAAGTTGAGAAAGGTGATCATCGCCCGTTTTGAGTCGAGCAGTCCTTCGTCCATGTTGACGTCGATGATCTGAGCACCGTTCTCCACCTGGTCGCGGGCAACGTGCAGCGCCTCGGCAAAGTCGCCGTTGGTGATCAGGCGACGGAACTTGGCCGAGCCGGTGACGTTCGTGCGTTCCCCGACGTTGACGAACGGGATGTTGTCGGTGAGCGTGAACGGTTCGAGGCCGGCAAGGTGCAGGACGCGGCGACGCTCGACTGGAATGCGGGGCGGCTTGCCGGCGACGGCATCGGCAATTGCCGAGATGTGGGCGGGGGTGGTGCCACAACAGCCGCCCACGATGTTGACGAAGCCGGCGTCGGCGAACTCGCCGAGGATCGCCGCCGTCTGGTCCGGCGTCTCGTCGTAACAGCCGAGGGCGTTCGGCAGACCCGCGTTCGGGTACGCACAGATCAGTGTGTCGGCGACTGACGCCAGCTCTTCGATGTACGGCCGCATATCGGCGCCGCCAAGCGCGCAGTTGAGACCGACAGAGACGGGATCGGCATGCCGGATCGATTGCCAAAATGCGGCAGTGGTCTGACCCGACAGCGTGCGCCCCGAACGATCGGTGATCGTGCCGGAGATCATCAAAGGGGTGGTGATGCCGGTCTCGGCGGCGTGGCGTCGCGCGGCCCAGATCGCCGCCTTGGCGTTGAGAGTGTCGAAGATCGTCTCGATCAGTAGAACGTCGACGCCGCCTTCGACGAGGCCGGCGATCTGTTGGCGATACGACTCGGCGACGTCGCGGAACGTCATTGTTCGGTACCCGGGATCCTCGACGCGCGGCGACATCGACAGCGTGACATTGGTCGGTCCGACGGCACCGGCGATCCAACGGGTGCGACCATCACGCCGATGTGCGTCGTCGGCCGCGCGGCGGGCCAATCGCGCAGCCGTGCGATTCAGCTCGGCAATCAACTCTGGGTCGTCGAGACCATATTCACGCTGGGCGACGATCGTGCTGGAGAACGTGTTGGTGGTGACGACGTCGGCGCCGGCCAACAGGTACGAGAGGTGCAGTTCGATGACCGCATCGGGTTGGGTCAGCACGAGCAGATCGTGGTTGCCGGCCAGCGAGGAAGGATGATCGGCGAACCGCGTGCCGCGCAGATCAGCCTCTGTCGTCTTCAACGCCTGGAACTCTGTGCCGGTCGCGCCGTCGAGCACCAGGATCCGTTCGGCTGCTGCGGCTTGGAGCGACGCTAGTGTGCTCATGCGCGCACGGCCCTCGAGGATGCGAGCTGATCGCACACAGCGACGGCCAGATCGGCGCGATTGAGCGTGTAGATGTGAACGTGGCCGACACCGTGAGCGGCGAGCTCGGCGATCTGTTCGGTGGCGAGCTCGGTCGCGATCTTGTGGGTCGTCTCCGGGTCGGCATCGTGCCCGGCGAACCGTTCGGCGATCCGTGCGGGCATCGATGCACCGCATCGCTCGGCGAACCTCGCCACCGCGGGAAACGAATGGATGGGAAAGATGCCGGGCACGATCGGAATGTTGATGCCGCGGGACTGTGCCCGATCCCTGAAGCGGAAGTAGTGGTTGTTGTCGAAGAACATCTGAGTCACGGCCTTGTCGGCGCCTGCGGCGCACTTCTCCGCGAGCACGTTCAAGTCGTGGTCGTCGGTGGGTGACTGAGGATGGCGTTCCGGATAGGCGGAGACGGCAACGGCGAAGCCACCACGCTGCTTGATGCTGTGCACGAGATCGGCGGTGCGCTGGTAGCCCTCTGCGTGCGGTTCGTACGGCGCGCCGACGCCCGCCGGCGGGTCGCCACGCAATGCGACGATCTGGCTGACGCCCAGGGCGGCATAACGGTCGATGACCACGTCGATTTCTGCCCGTGTCTGGCCGACGCACGTGATGTGTCCGGCGACGTCGAAGCCCGCGGAACGGACTGCATCGATGGCTGCAAACGACCGTTCGCGGTCCGAGCCGCCGGCGCCATATGTCACCGACACGAACGCTGGCTCGACCTCGCTCAATCGGGCGACGGTCGAACGGAGGCCTTCCAATGCGTCAGCGGACTTCGGCGGGAAGACTTCGAAGGAGACCGACAGCGTCATCGACTTGCCCTCTCGTCAGCGACCCTTGTGACCGTCTGGATGTCAGCGTTCCTTCGATCCCGACCGAGCCACAACGACACGGTCAAGCGTTCGCCATCGGGCGTTTGGGTGCCGTCGACGGGCGGCGCGATCGTTCGCACTGGTGCGACCTCGAGCCCCGATTGTTCGAGCCAGGTTTCGACGCTGTCATCGCGGAAGCCGAGGCGAAGATGAGCGTGATCGGTTCGAAGGAACTCGAGCCCGTGCGGCGCGAAGTCGACGACCAGCATCCGCCCGCCGGGCGTCAGCAGACGGCTGATTTCGCGTATGGCCCTGGCCGGATCGTCGAGGAAGTGCAGCACCTGATGGACCACGATCAGGTCGAACGAATCATTGGCGAGTGGAGGGGTGTAGATGTCGCCCTGGCGAAGGTCGACGCCGCGGATCTCGGCACGTTCGAGGTTGGCGCGTGCCACTGCCAGCATCGAGTGGCTGCTGTCGAAACCGACGGCACGCGTTGCATCCTTGGCGAGCAGTTGCAGCATGCGTCCGGTGCCAGTGCCGACGTCGAGCAGCGACGTGTATTTGGTCGTGCCGATGGTCTCGAGGATTGCCTGCTCGACAATTTCATCCGAGGCGTGAAGCGAACGCTCCTCGTCCCACCTCGGGGCGATTCCGGCGAAGTATTCCTGAGCAGCCGCGGCGCGGCGACTGCGAACGATCGTCAGCCGATCGAGATCGGCTGCCAGCACGCTGTCGCTTGCGTCGGTCAGCGCCACGACACCCTGCACCAGCTGCCCGACCGGTCCGGCGGTGACGAGGTCGAAGAATGCCCACGTGCCTTCACGGTGCTTGTCAACAACACCGGCCTCGGCCAGCAGATTCAGATGCCGCGACACCCGCGGCTGCGACATGCCCAAGATGTCGGTCAGGTCCGAGACTGTCAGCTCGCCATGCTGCAAGAGCACCGCAATCCGCAGCCGTGTCTCTTCATCAAGTGCCCAAAGCACATCCAACAGAGCTGGCAGGGGCAGATGCATGAGCAACTATATAACGATATCTACATATAAGCAACTCAGAGTCGAACGTGTTCGCCCATCAGGATTGGATCGTCGTCGCCGGCGAGGCTGGCGAGGACTCCGACCGTGCTCGATCGCACCTTTTCGGCGACACGGCCGATGGGTTGCGGCGTTGCCTCGTCGGAGACGATGTCGTCGGTCGGG
>JAENVT010000598.1 GCA_016650435.1 Ilumatobacteraceae bacterium | reverse complement strand
TTCGGCCACAGTCCAATCGACACTGTAAGTGTGGTAATGGCTAGAGATGCTTGGACCGAGGAAGCGTCCGACCCGGAACCAGGCGCGCCCGCCCGTCAGCCAGCCGGCGATGGGCAAGACGATACGTGTGTAGAACCACCACGCGATTCGCCACCACGTCGCGGAAGGCACTGCGAACTCCAAGCTGGCGATCGCTCCACCGGGTTTCACCACTCGGGCCAGTTCAGCGAGGGTCGCCGCTGGATCAGTCACATATCGCAATAGATACGTGAACGTCAGTGCGTCGAACGTGGCATCTGGAAATGGCAGTTGCTCGCCGCGGCCGAGCAGTAGCCCCACTCGGTCCTGAAGGCCAACCGCGGCGATGTTGTTGACGCCGGCGCGCAACATGCTTTCGCTGAGGTCGAGGCCGATCACATGCGCACTGGTGGCCTCGACCAAGGCCCGGGTGACGCGAGCTGGTCCGCAGGCGACATCGAGCACAAGCCCGCTCGAGTCCGTCAGTGCAGGCCCGGTGATATGTTCGACCATCGCCGTACGCCAGCGGCGGTTCTGGCCCATAGAAAGAATCTCGGCGAGCCGGTCGTAACGCCCGGCGAGCGGAGCGAACAACCGTCGGGCGAACACGTTCGGTTGTGTTCGGGATCGGGTGATGTCCATCGACTCGCTCCAGTCTGGGACACAGCGAACGGACCATGAGTCCATTGTCGAGGTGTCATTGTCGAAAGCAGGTTACGACGTGATCGTGGTCGGGGCGGGTCCGGCTGGCAGCGTTGCCGCGTTCGTCCTTGCCAAGGCAGGAGCTCGAGTTGGCCTCGTCGACAAGGCAGGTATCGGTCGCGACAAGGCTTGCGGCGATTTGATCGGGCCGCGTGGCGTACGTGTGCTCGATGACCTCGGTCTCGGCGTTCCCGGTGCGCAAATCGCGGGCGACATGGTCGTGAGCGGACCGAACGGACGGCGAGTGTTGCTGCCGGCACGGCCCGGACGGACTTACCCCGGTCACGCAATCGTCGTGCCGCGCGCCCGGTTCGATGCACTGCTCCGCGGCGCTGCGCTGGAGGCCGGCGCAATCGACATAGCCGCTCGAGTCGCCTCGGTCGACGACGGTCGGGTCGCATTGGATGTCGGAGAATCGATCGAGGCCGACTTCATCATCGGTGCAGATGGGGCGACCAGCATCACGGCGCGCACGGCCGCTCTTGTCGATCCCGCTCGCGTGCTGTGGGGCTTCGCAGTGCGCGGGTACGTCGACGCAGATGTCCCGCTTCCCGTCATTGCGCTGTGGAACGACCAACATCGTCGAGGTTTTCCCGGCTACGGCTGGCTGTTCCCCGGACCCGGCGGCGCCAATCTCGGACTCGGTCTTGGGCTCGGTCACGGTCGCCAGAACGGCCATCGGGCCCAGCAACAACTCGACGCGTTCTGCGCGCACCTGGTGCGAATCGGTGTGCTCGAATCGGAGCCCGGTTCTCCCGTTCGACAACTCGGTGGCTGGTTGAAGATGGGCCTTGTCGGCACGCGGCTTGCGGCCGGCAAGGTGCTGCTCGTCGGTGATGCCGCCGGTCTCGTCAATCCGTTGCAGGGAGAAGGCATCGCCCAGGCTCTCGAGAGTGGCCAGGCCGCTGCGTTGTCCATTGTGAACCGGCCCGCCGACGCGGCGGATGGTTACCGCCATTGGGCAAACGCCACCTACGGCCGGTGGACCTCGGTCACCGCCCCGATCCACGCCAGCCTTGTCACCCGCCCTCGGCTCATTGCCCATGTGTCGTCAACGCTCACCGCTCCGGCTATCGGAAAGCTGATCGCCTCGACGTGGGCGATCTATTGGAACGACCTCGCAGATGGGGCGGTCCCAACTCCGGCCGTGGCGGCCGCGCGCGCGGTGCATCGACTGGGACGTGCGGGCACGATGCGATCGCGCTTGCGTCGCTCGCTGGCCGTCGATCTCGGGGATCGCACTTCGCCCTGAGAACGTGCCAGCGGTAAGACTCGCCTCATGTCGATCCTCACAGAGCCAATCCACACCCTCCGCGGCGACGAGTCGTCGCTCGC
>JAENVT010000597.1 GCA_016650435.1 Ilumatobacteraceae bacterium | reverse complement strand
TGTTCTTCAGCCGTTGCCAGGAGAATCCATGGAATTGCCATCTCCATCGTGGCGAAGATCAGGACCGGTCTCCATCGCCGAAGGGCCGGTCGGATTGCACCGGTCCTGCCCGCAAGCACCAACAGCACGGCGGCGGCGAGCGATGTGCGACCGAAAACCACGACTGGCGGGTCGAGATCCTTCACTGCGACACGGATGAGGAAGTACGGAACTCCCCAGATCACCGCCATTGCTGCAAACAGCACCCACCCGCGTTTGGTCACCGCTAGATCCTCGGTCAATCGCCTCGGGCAATGCAATCTCAATTCGTCATCGACTCCAACACCCGTGATGATCACTCGTCACCTTGCGGTCGAACCTAGGCAGTGACGAGGGCTCCGGCGATGTAGTGGGTGCCGGGTGTAGAGCGACACATTGGCCACGGCGGTCTCGGTCGCCAATCACCCGATCGCGCTATCGGCGCGGGTTTGACATCGGTCGGACTTCTGTGCGTCCGCACAGACGTTCCGCTTCTCTGTTCGCTAACACTCATAGAGCAACTTCCAACGCAGGTCGCTAAATGGGCCGCCGGCGCCCATTTAGGTGCCAGCGTTGGTCTAAGGGGCGGGCGCCCAATCAGGCAGTGATGAGGGCTCCGTCGATGCCGGCCAACGGATTGTCACCGGGGAAGAAGCCACGCTGGCCCGGGAACACATCGAGCGGGGCCTGGGCCAGCGCTGCCATCCGCAGCACTGCGGCGTGACGAGCCTCGACGCCGCCGATGGTCATGATCGTCGATCGCAGGGCGGAGGTAGACAGGGTTCCACCGGCGAAGACGTACGTCTGCGCGGCAGCCTCTTCCAACGCGAGCGCGAGCATCACGGCGTCGGTCTCGGTCTTGGCGGCAGCTATCGCCGGCTTGACCAGAGCGTCGTACACGGCCTGGTTCATCTGCGTGATCGCGTTGCCGCCGGCACCCGTGATGGCTCCGTTCAACGCATCGAGGTGCATCTGGTGATGACCGGCGAACATCGTTGCCGCGGCGACAACTGCCGGTGTCGTGATCAATGCCCCGGCAGCGCCGTAGGTGTCGACGGCGAGCTTCTCGAGCGAGGCCGCGGTGCGAGCCAACGTCAGATCCAAGTCAGCCGGACCCGTGGTGTCGGCGGGCTGGGTACCGCCGGTTGTCGATGGCACGGTGGTCGCCGCACCACCCGTGGACCCTGGGGTGGTGCCGGATGCGTTGGTCACCGGCGGCGAGGCTGCGCTGTCACTGCCGCATGCGGCCAACAGAGCAACGCCCAGGATGGAGACGCCACCGAGCTTGAAGAGGTCGCGGCGGTTCGGTGAAGGAACGCCGAGAAAGGTTGCCTTGTCGTTGGTGCTCACTTGATCGTCGCCGATCAATCGAGCCAACGCCTCGCGCCAGCGCGGCACAGCTTCGGTGTTCAAGCGGTCGACGGCACGGAGGTGACGTCGAATCTCGTCGTTATTCAGGTCATTGTTGTTCATGGGATCGGCCTTTCGTGAGAAGCGATGGTCAGATGGTGAAGACGGCCGGGTCGAGACCCTTGAGCGAATCGGAACCGTCGCCGAGCGACGCCGACTCGAACGCGCCGGTTGGGAAGACGGCGGCGACCTCCTTGCCGAGCGCCAGGCCCAACACGACTGCGTGCTGTGCCTCGATGGGCAGGATCGTCGCGGTCGCTGCCGCGTAGGCCGCGTCCTGCAGCAACGTCAATGCTGCTGCGTAGGTGTAGGCGGCCTGGTTCTCGAGCATGAACGCAAACTCCAGCGCGCCCATCTCGTCCTTGATTGCCTGCAGTGCCGGTGTCACCGCAGCAACGAGTGTCTTGTTGGGTGCCGTAACTGCCTGTGAGCCGGCGACAGCACCGAACGCGTCGGCATGTTGCTGGTGATGTTTCATGAAGAGTTGAGCCACGGGAAGCGTGCCGGCACTCAGCACCGGTGCTGCGGCGGTGTACGCCGCGACGGCGGCCAGCTCCACGCTCTGTGCGTAACCAGCGATGCTCTGATCGTCGAGCCGGGCAGCAGACCGATTCGATCGGTACAGGCTGCGATGCACCTCGGCGGTTTCCTCTGCGAACGTCGTCATTCCTAGCCGGTGAAGTTCGTCGACCTCGGCTGCGAGCGATCGAAAGTGACGGGTAGTGATGTGCATGGGGATTCTCCTTCAGTGAGTTCAGGCTTGATTGGGGGGTTTCAGGCTTGGCCGAGATTCAGGCTTGACTGTTTCGAGAATTGGCGACGATCAGCCGACGACGACCGTGCCGGTCATGAACGGGTGGAAGGAGCACATGTACGTGAAGCTGCCCGCCGTCTTGAACTCGACCGTGCCCGATGCGCCCGGCTGAATGGCGCCCGCATCGAATGCCCCGGTCGACGACGTCGCGGTGTGCTGTTGCCCGTCGTTGTTCGTCCACGCCACCGATCCACCGACTGGCACATGGACCTCGGCCGGACCGAACTTGAAGTCCGCGATCCCCACGGCACTGGCAGTCGTGATCGAGGTGGCCGCCGGTGGCGTCGTTGCCTTGCTGGAACTGTCGCTCGAGCAGGCTCCGACGAGGGGAAGTGCCAGAGCGACGAGGGCAAATCGGTATCTCATTGCCTCGTCGTTCGGAGCGATCTCTGAGCTGGATTGGAAAGATCTTCGATCTGCCCGAGCGCACGTGGTGGCGCCGGCCGCATAGGATCACGTTTGATGGTCACGAGGCATGGGAACTAGCCACCCTGTGACTGACCTGCCTCCCCCCAACGTGCCCGTGATCGAACCTGGCGGCGTCCCCGTGGTCGAACCAGCGGAGTCAGGCCTGACGACCAGCGAGCCGTACTATTCGGGTGAACCCGAGGCGCTGTTCGGCATTTCGTTCGACGATGTGTTTCGCGCAGAGGAATTCCTGCTGGCGCTCCGCGGCCTGGCCGCTGGCGGCAAGCTCGTCTTGAGCGACGCGGTTGTCGTGTACAAAGCGGACGACGGCACTGTGCGCGCCCGTGAGACGAAGGACATGCAACCCAGCGGTGCCGCGGTCAAGGGTGCGATGTGGACCGGGCTACTCGGGCTGTTGATCGCCGGGCCGATCGGCTGGATCGCAGGGCTCGGGATCGGCGCCGGTGCCGGCGCGATCACTGCGAAGGTCGTCGACATCGGCATACCCGACGAATGGGTCAACTGGTTCAAAGACGCGGTGCGACCGCACACGTCGACAGTTGTCGCACTAGCGAGCGAGGTCGACCTCACCGCGTTGTACCAAGAGGCGCAGCGCTTCGCCGGTGCAGAGCTGGTGCACACCACACTGCGACCCGGTGCGTCGGCCGATCTCGCGGCTGCCTTGCGAACCTTGCCGCGAAACCACCTCTAACGGTCAATCGATCATCGGGAGGTCGCGCAAGCTGTCGCACAATTCGCGTCGGCCGCGTTCGAACGCGGCTCGTGCTTCTGGAACCGCCTGATCCGTCGGGAAGGCATTGACGATCTCGTCGAACAGCGATTGGATCTCGTCCCGGAACTCACCGTGCGACAGGATGTACGGGAGATTCTCGCGGATGCCGCGCACGACCGCGCGACCGACCTCGATCGGATCCATGGCCCCGTCCATCGAGTTGAACAGCACATCTGGGTCGCCCTCGCTGGCCATCGGTTTGGCGTCGGGATCCTCGCGATCGGGGGCGTCGAGAATTCGGGTCCTGGTCAGTCCGGGGCACAGCACCGACACCCCGATGCCCTCCGGCGCCAGGCTGAGCCGCAGCGACTCGCTGAGGCCGCGCACCGCGAACTTCGCCGTCGTGTACGCGCCACCTTCGTACGGAAGCGCCGTGATCCCGGCGATCGACGATGTGTTGACGATGTGGCCGCCGCCGCCATGTTCGCGGATCAATGGCACGAAGATCTTGACCACGTTCACCGCCCCACCGAGATTGACGGCCATCGCCCGATCCCAGTCTGCGAAACCAGGGTCGGCGACCGCACCACCGCCGGCAATCCCGGCGTTGTTGCACAGCACGTGAACACGGCCGAAGGTGGCGACCGCCGCGTCTGCGGCTCTGGCTACAGACCCGCGGTCAGTCACATCGACCTGCACGAACTCCACGCTCTCGCCAGCGAGTTCGGCACGAGCGTCGGCGATGTGCGACTCGTTGACATCACCGATGACGACGTTCATCCCCTCCGACAACAACGCCTTGCTGATGCCCAAGCCGATACCGCTCGCTCCCCCGGTCACGAACGCAGTCTTTCCCGCGAAGTTCCTCACGGTTCGGGACTCTACTTAGTGGTCGGGACTGGTCTCCGCTTCGCTTCGACTGCTCCCTCCGTGTCTCCGGCTCCCTGGCGGTCGCTCGTCGACCTACACCAAATCCGCATCGAGTCGCTCAGTCATTGTCCCTTCCAACTGCGATTGTTCCTGCTCCATGCCAGATCCGTCCGACCACGTGGCCGTCGATCGACATCACCGCTCCGCTGACGTCGCCGACACGGACCGTCACCATGTTGGCTGTTCGTTCGAACTCGACGTCACCCTCCAGAGCGTGTTGCACCCACTCTTCCCGAAACCGTCCGGGCGCATCCTCGATCATCAACAGCGGATCGTCGGCCGCGATGAACAATCCCGCTGCGGCGACGCGATCGGTGCGCGGGACGGGTCCATCGGTATCGAGTTCGACATGCCAACGAACCTCCCCATCGGCGATCTCGAATCTGCCGGCGAATGCGCGCGTCGACGAGTACGGCAGCCCGTTGTCCTCCTTGCCGGGCGCGGCAACCCGGACATCCACAAACGCCTCGCCGGCTTGCAGCCACCACGCCTCGCACGGCTCGGTTGGCTCGCCGCCCGGCACCACTATCGAGCGACGTCGCCATGCGCCAACAAACCAGGGACGAGCGATCGCTCTCATTCGTTCGGGGGCGCGTCGTGGCTGTCGAGGAGATGGCGCATCACGCGCCGGTAGAGGATCGCGTTCCCATCGGATCGCACATGAAGATCGGGCCCGCCCGACACCGGCATGCCACGACGCCGCAACGCCGCGGTTATCCACACGTCCTCCTGCTGTACGACCTCCTCCTGCGCAAGGAGTTCGTCCAACTCGGCGGGGTCGGTCGCCAGTACCCGCACCATGAAGTAGATGCGTGTCCGGCGTTCGTCGATCGGCTGTATCGCCTGGAAAAACGACTGACGCAAGAGACCGTCAGGCTCCTCACTGCGCAGCAACACCGTGAATGGTGCAGCGCACGTGTACCGCAGCCATCCCTCAGTAGAGATGTTGTCGTCGGCGAACTTGTGCTGAACTGTCGAGAACCCGAGGTCGTGCTGATCGACGATCTCTTGATCACCGATCAACGGGTTCCGGTCGCTCAGCGAACGATGCAGAAACGGAAAGTGACTGGCATCGAGCAGGTTGTCGGTTTGATACGCGGCCAGCACTTCGCTGGTGTGCGCTGTTGGCGAGAACTCACCGAGGCGATCATCGTCACCATCGGGCCAGGAAACAATCGGCAACCGCGGCTGCTCGAGCGAGACCCACACAATTCCGTACCGCTCGCACACCCCGGCCGGCCGCTCGAGCCGAGCGCGCGACGGAATCGTCGCGTCGCAGCCAAGTGCCGGAATGCACGTGGCCGCACCGTCGGGCCCGAACCGCCATCCGTGGAACGCGCACACCAACTCGTCATCCTCGTGGCGGCCAAGGCTGAGGGGCGCGCCGCGATGCGGGCACTCGTCGACGAACACCGCGACCTCGCCGGTCGGCTGGCGGACGGCGACCAATGGCTCGCCCAGCAGCGTGGTCGCAACGGGACTGTCTGCAACCTCGCGCGACCAAGCAACAGGATGCCAGAAGGCCCGAAACTCGGGATGGACGTTGCCTACCAGCGTGGTCACTGGTCGACGACCGTAGTCCGGCCAACCGCGCGGACGCTGGGTCAGGGTTGGGCTGTTTGGTGCACGACTTGGCGGTGCACGGCGTATGCGGCAGCTTCGGCGCGATTGGCGCATCCAGTCTTCTGCAGAATCGATCGCACGTGGTTGGCGGCGGTGTGCTGGCTGATGAACAACCGCTCGCCGATCTCGCGATTCGAACAACCTTCGGCGATCAAACGCAGCACGTCGAGCTCGCGTTCCGACATCCCGTCGTACGTCGTCGCCGCGGGCGAGGGAGAGATCAGCTGTGTCAGAAGGGCTCCGGCTTGCTCCGCCACCGTCTTCATCCCGAGCACGTTGGCGGTGGTGTACGCCTGCTGGGCCAAGAACTTGGCGTTGTCGACATCGCCGTTGGCCGCAGCGAGCACCGCCCAATCGTGCTGTACATGAGCGCGCCACACCGGCGACGCACTGCGGTCGGCCAGATCCATCGCGAAACGGAAGTGGGCGTCGGCCTGCTGACGACGACCGAGCAGCCGGGCGAGGCCGCCGCGCAAGCGATCGGCCGGCCCAAAGCAAATGGTCATCGCCACCATGAGGTTGCGACCCGCGTATCGGTCGAGTTCTTTCATCAGGATCTCGGCATGCTCGTCAGCACCGCAGGCGATGCAGGCCTCGGCAAGAAAGGTGAGGCACGCCGGCCATACGGAATCGCGTGGCACCGATGCGAAGCCACCCGGCGCGAGCGCATCCAGCTCGCGTCGCGATTCGTCGATCATGCCTAGCTCGGCATACAGCACAGTCAGTCCGGGACGCCACACACCTTGGTCCTCTTCGCGTGCCGAAAGCACGCGCATGAGCGGCAGCACCTCGGCGAGTCGACCCTGCTCGCGGCGAATCGCGAACATCTGCAGTCCATAGACGCCAGCGTCGTACAGCGTGTCGCTGGAGTCGCCGACAGCGTGGGCCTGCTCGGCGGCATGCTCGGCATCATCGAATCTGCCAGCAGCCAGTGCCAGCAACGCGTCGTAGACGTGACCCATGAACTGGAACACCAGGAAGCGGCCGCGGTTCGAGACCGCTCTGTGCTGTTTGAGAACCTCGCCTGCTTCCTCGACCCGACCGAGCTCGATGAGCGTCCGAACGATGTTGCTAGTGGCGTAGACGACGCTCCAACTGTCGCCGATCTGGCCGGCGACGTCACGCAGCTCCGTACTTGTCTCGAGCCGTCGCGTCGTATCCCGCGTCACGACCGTCACGGCTTGAAGCGCAGCGGCGAGACAATCCAGATCTTCCATGGAACGGGCCATCGACAGCGCCAGATCACCCGCCGGCACTGCTTCGTCCTGGTCACCCGCCAGGTACAGACTGCGACTCAACGAGGCCTGGAGGTGCACGCGGAGCGGCACCTGTTCTTCGCCGATCAGGCCGATTGCCTCTGACACCATCCTGACCGCCGGACCTCCCGGTGCTCCGTGCTGGTGCACAGCCTCCTCGTACCCGAGTGCAGCCCGCGCCGCTTGTTGCGCCCAGCCGTTGCGGCGGGCAGCGTCGAACGCATGTTGATACATGTCCTGGGCCTTGAACGCGTGGCCGCTGCGCATCTGAATCTGGCCGAGATCCACGAGGACCTCAGTAGTCTCGACCGACTCGTCCGGAAGCATCTGCAGCACAGCTTCGAGATGCGAGATCGCCTCCTCGTACGCCCCGGCGCTCTTGGCCTGCTCGGCAGCCAAGCGCCCGTACCTGACGCCCCGTTCGAGGCCCCCGACGGCGGAGGCCGCACCGAAGTGTCGTGCAAGTTCGGCAAATACGGAGCGCTTGTCGGCCGCGTAGATCTGCTCGAGAGCCTCGGCGATCCGCATGTGCAGGTTGGCCTGGACGGATGGTGACATCACCTCTTCGACCGTGTCGCGCACGAGTGCGTGGATGAACTGATATGTCAGCTGGTGACCGCCGACGCTGACCAGAAACCCACTGTCGACGAGCTCGTCGAGACCGGCACTGACATCATCAGCACTCATGCCGGACGCCAGCGAGAGCACCTGGAACTCGACGCGCAAGCCAGCAGCAGCCGCAAGCTCCAACGGACGACGGGCCCGCCGCGACAGGCGAGCCATGCGACCGGCCACGACATCTTTGACCGAATCGGGAGCACCGACCGTGGCTATGTCGCGGCGCACGACCCAGCGCTCGCGTTGGCGGCTGACCACGCCGTGGTGCAGTAGATGGCGCCACAGCTCGCCGAGGAAGAATGCATTCCCACCGCTGCGCTCGGCAGCGGCGGCGGCAAGCACTCGCAGATCGCCATCCAAATCCTGATCGAGCGCAGCGGAGACGAATTGTTCGACGCTGGCGGTGTCCAAACCATCCAACCGAACCCTGGTGACGGCTTCACTGCGCTGCAGATCAACGAGAGACTCGGCCAGTGGGTCGGCCAGATCGGCGGCGCCATCGCGGAACGTGGCGATGATCATCAACCGCGCCGCCGAGCCGGCGCGCACTAGATGTCGCAGCAGTTCAAGTGTCTGCCGACCGGCCCAGTGCACATCGTCGAGCAACACCAACAACGGGGCCCGGCGAGCCGCGCTCGCGAGCACACGGTCGACCGCCGAGAACAACAGGTACCGCTCGGTTTCGGGATCGGCCGCGGTGGGGCGAGGCAGTCCCGGCAACAAACGTTCGAGCTGTGGGAGCAACACCAGCAGATCACCGAGATCTCTATCGCTGTTGATCGGTCGACCGAAACCCGGCAGAGACCGCAGAAGATGATCGAGAGCGTGAACCCACGGCTGGTAGGGCAGGGCCAGCTCTTCGTCGCACGTGCCGAGCAACACGATTGCCCCAGCCTCGTGGCAATGGCGAGCGAACTCTGCGGCGAGACGGGTCTTGCCGGCCCCGGCTTCGCCTCCGATCAACACCACTTCGAGCGCACCCGCCTCTGCACGATCCCAGGCATCTTCGAGCGTGCGCCACTCGGCCTCACGTCCGACCAGCCGCTGTCGAGATGCGGTGGCCAGAGCGGCGGGCAACGGAATCGAGATCTGGTGATCGTCGGCGGCAGGACTCTCGGGGACGGGGGCCAGCGGTTGCCATTCGACCGCGAACGTCTCGATGGGCTCGCTGATCCCTTCGGTCTGGATCGGACCGAGATGTGCATAGCTGCCGCTCGTTCCGCTGGCTGCGAGCCAGCGCACCACGTTGGTGACCAGAATCTGACCGGGCACAGCTCGATCGAACAGTTCGATCGCGATGCCGACCGGCGCTCCGACACAGGCGCCGTCGCACCACACGACGTCACCGGTCGCCAGACCAATGCGGAGCGGGGCTTCCGAGCGCGCATCGGCCGTTGCCTGCTGCATCTCGATGGCGGCGGACACCGCAGCGGAGGTGCTGTCGAAGGCCGTGATCGTGCGGACGCCGTCGGCCGCGATGACCCGACCCGAGTTGGCCTCGGCCACCTTCGACACCATGTGGATCTGCTCGCCGACACCAGCGTCGGCGCACATGATCGTCGAGGTCGAGCTGGTTGTGGGCTTCACGAGTCGTCCTCCTAGTCAGATCTGACTACTACCTTGTCATCCCGTCAACGAAATTTCCCGTCGGAAGGCGAAAGGTGGTCATGACAGGGGGATTCAGAGTCTTTACAGTCATCCATGACGACGACGTGAGTCCTCCTGCCGGGCCCGGTAGGAGGTTTCACGACACAATCGGAGGATGAGTCCATGGCCCTCTTCGTAATCGAACGGAACTTTGTCGAGCAGCTCGACCCCGAGACACTCGACTACGCCGGTATCCGGCTGGTCAACGACGATGTCGGTGTCCAATGGATCTACTCGTTCCTTTCCGCCGACAAGAAGAAGACCTACTGCCTCTATGAGGCCGCCAACTCGGAGGCAATCATCGAAGCAGCAGCACGACTCGGAATTCCTGCGGATGTCATCGTTGCCGTCGAACGGATCGGGCCCGACCCGGTCAAAAACTGATACCCGAGTCGTCAACGCAACCGTGCCTAAAGCAGGCACACCTTCTTCGGGCACGCCCCGATTGGGGACACATTCACTTTGGAGACATTCAATGACGACCATGACCACCACCACCGACCTGCTGACCGACGAGATGCTCGCCCGGTTCGATTCGCGGGCCGCTATCTACGACCGCGAAAACCGGTTCTTCGACGAGGACTGGGACGAGCTTCGGCAATCGGGTTACCTGCTGGCCGCAGTTCCGACTGAATTCGGCGGAGCCGGTCTCGGCCTCGACGAGATTGTCAAGCTGCAGGGTCGGCTCGCCTACCACGCCCCGGCAACAGCTGTTGCCGTCAACATGCACCTCTACTGGACCGGCGTCGCTGCCGACTTGCTGCGCACGGGCGACACATCCTGTCGCTGGTTGCTGGAACGCGCCGCCGCCGGCGAGGTCTTTGCCGCCATTCACGGCGAGGCCGGCAACGACATCCCGTTGCTGCTGTCTTCCTCGAAGGCCGAGAAGGTGCCGGGCGGCTACGAGATCACCGGCCACAAGATCTTCGGCAGCCTCTCGCCGGTGTGGACCCTTGCCGGGTTCCACGCGATGGACACATCCGACCCGTCGAATCCGAAGGTTGTCCACGGCTTCCTGCCGCGCAACACCTCCGGCTACGAGATCGTCGAGACCTGGGACACCCTCGGCATGCGTGCCACGCAGAGCCAGGACACGGTCCTCGATCGGGCATTCGTCGCCGACGAGAACATCGTGCTCGTCTGCCCGGCGGGCTTCGCCGGTGCCGGCATGTTCCAGGTGAGCGTCTTCGCCTGGGCATTGATGGGATTTGCGACGGTCTACCTTGGCGCTGCCAAGCGGGCCTTCGATATCACGATCGATAAAATGCCGAAGCGCACCTCTGTGGCGTTGACCCGTTCGATGGCCCATCACCCCGAGGTGCAGCACAACGTGTCGGAGATGCGCATCTCGATCGATGCGTGCGAGGCTCTCCTCGACAAGGTGACCACTGATTGGGCGACCGGCGTGCCACACGCCGATTGGCCGGTTCGCCTGGTGGGCGCCAGGCACTTCATCATCAACCAGGCATACGACATCGTCGACCGGGCGATGGACCTCTCGGGCGGCAGCGCTGTCTTCAAGGGCAACCGACTGGAGCAGATCTTCCGCGACG
>JAENVT010000596.1 GCA_016650435.1 Ilumatobacteraceae bacterium | reverse complement strand
GTGCCGTGCCACCGAGTGCTGCGCTCCGACGGAACGCTCGGGGGATATCTCGGCGGTGTCGACGCCAAGCGAACCTTGCTTACCCTCGAGTCCGCCGCATGAGCACCATCCGCGAACGCGTCGACGCAATCGAATGGTCGACGGTCGCGGACGGGCTCGATGAACTCGGAATCGCGTCGACGGGTCCGGTGCTCGACACCGACGAGTGCAACGCGCTGATCGAGATGTACGACTCCGCCGATCGCTTCAGGTCGACGATCGACATGGCCAGCCACCGATTTGGCCGAGGTCAATACCGATACTTCAACCGACCTCTGCCCTCAGTCGTCGCCGACTTGCGAGCGGCCTTCTGGCCGCACCTGCTTCCAATCGCCCGCGACTGGGCGGAACGTCGTGCGCAGCCCAGCCCGTGGCGGGACACGCTCGACGAGTGGATCGCTCAGTGCCACGCTGCTGGGCAGACTCGACCCACCCCGCTGATGCTGCGTTACGGACCAGGCGACTGGAACGCGCTGCACCGCGACCTCTACGGCGAACTGGTCTTCCCGCTGCAAGTCGTGATCGGTCTCAACGATCCAAACGCCGACTACACCGGCGGCGAATTCGTGGTCGTCGAACAACGTCCCCGGGCGCAGTCGCGGGCCACCGCGGTTACGATTCCTCACGGTCATGGTCTCGTGTTCACGACCCGTGACCGACCCATCAGCACGCAGCGCGGATGGGCGAACGCGCCGACGCGTCACAGCCTCAGCGTCGTGCGCTCAGGATGTCGACACGCCCTCGGACTCGTCTTCCACGACGCCGAATGATCAGCGTTTGCGGCGGCGGGCGAGGCGGCTTTGGATGGCCTTGCCGACGATCGTCGACCGACCGGGCTCGGCCACGTATTCCTCAGCAGCTGGAGCCACGCGACGGCGAAGGTCTTCGAGGCCGGCGACGACCGCCTGCCATAGTCCGGCCATCGATCCAACTTCGGCGTCGTCGCCACGCACCGGCCCCCCGAAGGATTCGATGATCGTTCGAGCGAGTTGCACAGTGTCCGCGTCGCGCAGCACGACATATGCCACATCGCCCTCGATGCGCAGCTCCATTTGGCGAGCGGCTGATTCCTCGGGCGTGACATCGCTGGTGCCCTCGATCCCGAGCTCGTCGATCTTGGCCGCGAGCGTGTCGGCGTCCACGCCGAGAGAGATCAGCACCTTGCTCGCGAGGCTGTCTTCCGACCGAGCGAGGGCCTCGAGCAAATGGTGGCTTCCTACCGCTGAGCTGCCAGCGAGTTGCTGCGCACTGGAGAGCGCCTCCTCACCGCCTGCCGTGCGGCGCGGACCGGCTCCGCGAGAACCAGGTCCGATGTTCTGCAATTCAGCGAGCACCGTGGCTCGCACGCGTTTGAGGTCAGCACCGCGGCCGACCAACACCTGAGCCGCGACACCCTCGCCTTCGCGCACGAGACCCAGCAAGATGTGCTCGGTGCCGATGTAGTTGTGGCCGAACTGCATCGCTTCACGCAGCGAGAGTTCCAGAACCTTCTTGGAGCGCGGGGTGAACGGAATGTGCCCAGAGGGTGATTCACCCGTTTCGCCGATGATTCGGACAACGTCGGAACGCACGTCGGCCAGCGAGATGCCCATTCGGCCGAGCGCTTGCGCGGCGACCCCGTCACCTTCGCGGAGCAGTCCCAGCAACAGGTGCTCGGTGCCGATATAGCTGTGGCCCAGCCGGCGTGCTTCTTCTTGTGCCAGCTCGAGGAAACACCGTGGATTCCGCTGGTGCAGGCCGAAGCAGAGACGGGAGTTTCACGCTCCGCGCTTCGGTCCTGGTACCGAAACGGCGAGATTCCTTCGCGGCTCGTCGATGGACCGAACGGTCCGCAGCGCCTCGTGCCATTCGATGTCGTGGTCGAGCGAGCCTCGCGCTCGCCACGCATTCAACGCCGAGCCGAACGCGAGCTCAGCCTCGAAGCACAGGTAGCGCTCCTGCGGCACCGCGTCGACCAACTCGAACTGCGCCTGACTGCTTCCGAGCGCCGGCCACCGGCACCACCTGAGGTTGCCTGACCCTCGAGGCGCCCTTGCGATGAGTTTCGCGGGTCACTACCTTCCATTGCATGGAAGCCAAGAATCTCGCTGACATCTACGGAACGCCTCTTCTCGACTGGGATCGCGTCGAGGCCCGCCTCAACGAGGGTGTGCCGCAGGCTCCGGGGACTGGTGGCCCGAACCGGCACACCTGCTGGTTGGCAACGATCAATCCGGACGGGAGCCCGCACGTCACCGGCCTCGGTGCACTCTGGGCCGACGGCGCGTTCTGGTTCGAGACCGGCGAGACCACTCGCAAGGGCAAGAACCTGGCGCGCGATTCACGCTGCACGTTGAGCGTCGCCACCGATGTGTTCGATCTCATAGTCGAGGGCGACGCTCACAAGGTCAGTGACCCGTCGACAGTTCAAGCCATGGCATCGCGTTGGGCCGATGGGGGTTGGCCGTGCAGGGTCGACGACAGCGGCGTCGCGCTGACAGCCGAGTACAGCGCGCCGTCAGCCGGTCGGCCGCCGTGGTTCGTGTACCGCATCACGCCACGTGCCGCGACCGCACTCGCGACGGCCGAGCCGGGCGGTGCGACGCGCTGGACCTTCTGATGACTGATAGACCGCGTGGCCGGTTCGTCAAACTCGCCAAGCTCGTCGAGGCATGACCACCTTCGATCTTGAGCGATTCATCTCGGCGCAGGATCTTGTCTACTCAACGATCGTCGGCGAGTTGCGCAATGGCATGAAGGCCAGCCACTGGATGTGGTTCGTCTTCCCGCAGATCGACGGACTCGGATCAAGCCAGACCGCGAGGCATTACGCAATTCGCTCGCTCGACGAGGCCGACTCATACCTCGCCCACCCGGTACTCGGATCACGCCTCATCGAATGCACCGAGCTCGTGAACAACGTCGAGGGCAAGTCGCTGCGGCAGATCTTTGGCTCGCCAGACGACATGAAGTTCCACTCCTCGGTGACCCTCTTCTCCTTGATCGAACGACGTCGATCGGTTTTCGAACAAGCCCTCGACAAGTACTTCGACGGTGAGCTCGATGAGCGGACCATGGCGATTGTCGGACCCGCTGGCGACGACCCCGGTCCCTAACCGATTCATTCGCTAGTGCTGGGTCAGTCTCGCTTGTGGCCAACGCAAGCAGCGAATAAGTATGCATGAGTGATGTCGCGGCGCACCCTGACGGTCGGCGCAGGGGTTTGGGCGATACTCGGGTTCATTGTTGGGTTGACCGCACTTCCGTCCGTCAATGCTGATGCGGTCGTCGTGTTTGCTGCAGCATGCGCGGTCGGCCCAGCG
>JAENVT010000595.1 GCA_016650435.1 Ilumatobacteraceae bacterium | reverse complement strand
GGCGGCCGCAAGCTGCAGCGAGGTTGCCGCGTAGCCGTATCCGTAGCGCGGTGTGACTTTCTCCGTAGCCTGCCAATCGGCGGCTGGCTTCATGATCCCTGCGCTCTCGTCGGGCAGCCCGAGCCCGGTGGTCGAGCCGAATCCGAACTCGTGGAGGTAGTGACCGAACTTCAACGTGCCGAGGCCCTCGGTGATCAACACGGTGCCGATGTTGGAGGAATGGACGATGATGTCGCGCAGGCTCATCGGCTCCTCGTTGTGCGGCTCGGCGTCGCGGATCTTGAACTTCCACTTCTCGTCGCTTTTGTTCACCGGTCTGTACACCAAGAAGCCCGGGACGTTGATTGTGGTCTCCGGAGTTGCGAGTCCCTCGTTGACGGCAGCCGACAGACTGAACACCTTGGCGACCGACCCTGGCTCGTGGGCGTCGGTAGCCGCGAGGTTGGCCGACGTCACCTCGACAGTCCCATCGGCGTTACGCCGAACGTTGGCACTCGCGTACACGTCGCCGGTGTTGGAGCCCAACACGATCGCAGTGCCGCCGACAGCGGTGAGGGTCTCGACGCGTTCCTTCAACGCCTTCTCGACTTGGTATTGCAGGCTGCGGTCAAGTGTCAACACGATGTCGGAGCCGGGGACCGGCGACACCGTCTCGTCGCCGCCGGCGATCGATCGGAACTCGCGGTCGTGTTCTTGCGATTGCTCGCCGTCCACACCTTTGAGGATGTCGTTGTATTCCTTCTCGAGCCCTCCCGTGCCTTGCAGGTCGGGGTCAGTTCGACCAACAACGCTGCGCCCGACATCGCCGTCGGGAAGGATCCGCTTGTCTTCGGCGAGCGAGGAGATGCCGGCCATGCGCAGCGACACGACCGTCTGCGCCAGCTGTGGATCGATCTGACGAGCGACATACACGAACGAGTTCTTCTTCGACGTGAACGCCTCCATCAGCGACTGTTGTTTTGCCGCCGGCAGTTGCAGCATCGCGGTCAAGGTGCGAACCGTGCCGACCGGATCGAGGACCAGTTTCGGATTGGCTGTGATCGTTCGTGTCGGCACAGACAACGCAAGGTCGGCCCCATTGCGATCGAAGATCGTGCCGCGGTGTGCCTTCAGTAGTTGCTGTGTGGTGCGTTGCGATTTGCCGGCGAGGCGAAGCCCATCGGCTTGCACCGTCTGCAGCAACGTGACTCGTGCCAGCACGGCGAGGAACAGCACGGCGGCAATCACGAACACGGCGACGAGTCGTCGCGATGATCGACCGGCTGTGTAGATGCGGCTCTGGCGATTCGAGACAGCCCGCTTGCGGAAGGTGTGGGCGTTGCTCCCTTGCCCGGCGCGAGCGCGACGCGGCTGCGGAGCTGCCGGGGGTCGACGCGTCGAAACGGGTGCCGTGCGCCGGGCGTGCTTCGCCGCTGTGCCACCCTGCGCTGGACGAGGCGGTCGTGGCGGCGCGGCGTGGCGAGGCGTACTGCTACGGCTGGTCGGGTAGGGCTCAGCGGACCGACGCCGAGCCGACGCCGGCGCGGGTGCGCGTCTGGCCGATGGAACCGAGTCGGTTCGCTGCCGGTGGTGGCTCCGCGAACGAGCCACATGATTCACGTCCCTCATGATGTTTTGCCTACCCGCCTGCGACTGACTTGACGATCTTGAACTCTTCGAACACAGGATCTTGGGCCTCGGAGCCGGGATCGAACACCCCGCCGGCACTCTGTTGCACTTCGGCGATCACCTCGGGATCGATGTTGATGAAGTCAGTCTTCGTCGCCGTCGTCATACCAAGAGCTGCTCCGCTAGCTGCCAATCGGGCGGGCGATCGCAACTCGGCGCGTTGGCTACGAAGGTCGTTGAAGTCATTGCGTGCCACCCGGATCTGACGATCGACCACGTCGAGGTCGACCTGTCGACGGGCAAGCTGCGTTTGGAACGCCGCCGCGCCGAGCATCAACGACGACGCGAAGAACGCAGCGAACGCAACCAGCCGCGCCGCGCGGCGACGTCGCGGTACGACGCTCAACTGTGGGCGCGGTGCGCTGGCCACGCCGACGGTCGAGCGGATCATCGGACGGGCCATCACACCACCGTCGGAGTGCACACGTTCGCGAACGATCCCGAGTCGCTCGGAACGCAGAACAGAAGCCACTGATCAACCCACCGTGCCGCGCCGAGATGTGTCGGCTATTCGTTCGACCACCCGCAGCCGGGCGCTCGAGGCGCGCCGATTCTCCGCTTGCTCCGTTGCCTTGGGCGTTCGCGGCACACCGCGGACGATCCGAACGGTTTGCACGGCATCGCACACGCATGGCAGTTCGGGCGGGCATTCACAACCGCCGTTCACGGCCAGGCGCATCCGCTCTTTGACGATTCGATCCTCGCCGCTGTGATACGAGAGCACGGCAATCCGCCCGCCGGTTTTGGTGTGTGCGATCGCGTTGTCGACAGCAGGTGCCAAGGCATCGAGCTCGCCATTGACCTCGATCCGGATTGCCTGAAATGTGCGCTTTGCCGGGTGTCCGCCGGTCCGGCGAGCGGGCGCGGGGATTGCGGCAACCACGACCGCGGCGAGCTCGGTGGTGGTCTCGATCGGACGCGACGCGGCGATTGCGTTGGCAATTCGCCGAGCGAACCGTTCGTCGCCGTACTGCTGCAGAACGCGTGTCAACTGTTCGACGGGATAGCCGTTGACGACATCGGCGGCGGTCCACGCTTGCGTGCGGTCCATTCGCATGTCGAGTTCGGCCTCGAGCCGATACGAGAAGCCGCGCTCCGCGTCGTCGAGTTGCGGTGAACTGACACCGAGATCAAAAACGGCTCCCGAGAGGCTGTCTACTGAAAATGCTTCCATGGCGTCTTCCAGGCGGTCGAATCGACAGTGGTAAACCATCAACCGATCTCCGAAACGGGCCAACCGCTGGCGGGCGGCGGCTAGTGCGACCTCGTCGCGGTCGAGACCGAGGACCCTGAGCTGTGGGTAGCTGTCGAGCAATCGCTCGGCATGTCCCCCGCCGCCGAGCGTTGCGTCCAGCACGACACCGCTTGGCACCGTCTCGAACACTTTGGTGATCTCGTCGACCATCACCGGTAGGTGAAGGAACGACTCGGTCATCGCACACCATCGCAATCTCGTTCGCTCATCTGCAGTCCCCCGGTCCGCGGGTGTCGCCGGGATGTCTCCCCGGTCAAACGAGACGGAAGCGGGCGGAGTAGGGGCTGTCCATCTTGCGAGCCGGAAGACTGCAGATGAGCGAACGGATCGGATGATCCGTGTCGTTGGTCAATTCGTTGCCTTGCTCCTTTCGTATGTGTTCGGTCGGTCATGTC
>JAENVT010000594.1 GCA_016650435.1 Ilumatobacteraceae bacterium | reverse complement strand
TCGACAGCTCCTCGGGGCTGAAGT
Organism: Ilumatobacteraceae bacterium; assembly: GCA_016650435.1. Next base: position 9,342 of record JAENVT010000594.1, on the reverse strand, counting down.
ATCGGTATCGATTGAACGTGAGCACCAGAGAACCGACGGTGCGGTTCATGATCCGCAACGGCACCCCAACGGCGGACCACGGTTTTTCGCGTGACCCGGTTTCGACAACGGCGACCGAGCCCTTGTCGATTGTTTGTGTTGCCACGTCACGTTCTGCATCGCGGGTTGCCGTATCCGCCCGTGCCGTGGCCTCTTTGACGACCAGGTCGCCAACATCGTCCAAGAGGAAGACCACAGCGGCGTCGGCGTTGATGCCAGCGGACCCGTAAGCCAAGACTGCATGCACGATCTTGTCGGTCGTGGCAACCGAGGCGATGCGACCGCTGACCTGCTGGAGCGTGTCGAGAGCCGCTCTTCCACGGGTCTGGCGGTCGAAGAGAATCGCACTGTTCAGCGCGCCGCCGACACGCGCTGCGAGTTCTTCGATCAGCTCGATCTCCGACGGTTCGAACGGCGGCTGTCCCTCGCAGCGGATGAGTTGCATCGCACCAAGCGTTCCCAAGGCTCCAACAAGCGGCACCGTGAGAACCGATTTCAAGCCGAGTTCACGCAGTACGTCCCCGCCTGGAAGCGAGAACACCGCCGGATCGACGCTGGGCACGAACTCACGTCGACCGGTTCGGATCGCGCGTGCAGCCCCCCACGGAGCATCGGGGTCGTAGGGGTAGTCGCGCTGGATCTGGTCTGCCCACTTGAGCTTTTGGGGGTCGCGATGCGCAACGGTGATCGTTGGCTGGTCACGACGGCGGTCGATGGCGATGACGATCGAGCACCACTCGGCAAGCGTCGGTACCACCGACTGCGTCACGCGTTGAACGATCTCTGCGGCGTCGACCGAGTATGCCAACACATCGTTGACCTTCGCCAGGTACTCGACCCTCTCGCGTTGACGCAACTCGAGCTCGAGCAAACGAGTGCGCTCCTCGATTTCGCGGTGACGTTCGTCGATGTCGATGGCCAATCCAAAGGCACCGACGACCTCGTCGGTCTTCGCGTCGACGATCACATCGCCGATGCCCTCGATCCAGTGAACGCTTCCGTCCGGCCATGTGCAGCGATGATCGAACCGAAACGGTTCCCGTCGCTCTACTCCCGTCTCCACGGCAAGTTGAACCTTGGGCCGGTCCCGTTCGTCGAGGTGTTCGAGCCATTCCTCGAATGTTCCACCGAACGACGAATCCTCGACCCCGAACAACATTGCGGTGTTGACGTCCCACGACACCGAACCCGTGACGCGATCCCACGACCATTCGCCCATCCGACCGGTGGCGAGGGCCGCCTTGAGGCGGTCGGCCCGACGAATGATGGGCATCGATTCGGCGAGCTGTCGGTCTCGGGCATCTCGCGTCATCGAGACCCGCACCGCCAACGCCCCGCCAAGCACAGTCGTGGCGATGGCCACCCAATGACGCCGGGTGCCAGCAATGTCGTCAGGCCATCCCAGTATGACGGAGTCCGCAGCAGCAACAACGCCGACCGCAAAGGTGCCCCGGTGAGTGCCGCCGGCGGCAACAAGCGGTGCAAGCACGAGAAGAGGAATCAGCACGACTTTGTCGGAACCGAGATCGACGACGGTGATCAACGCACACGCGCCAAGTCCTGCGGCAATGTATGACCATCGGAAACCCCTGACCGCGGCACTTTCGACAATCACCCGCCAATGATGGCAAGGCGGGGGTGGATCCACAAGAGACGGGTCATGCGGCCCTGGTGAACCAGCCGAGGCGCCGACACTATGGGGGCGATGATTGCATGCCCACCGGTGCAGGTGGCTCCTATCGACGCACATGTGCGACCCAGGCGTTGGGTGGTCTTCGCTCGTCGCCGGGGGTCCTTGTGGCTTCTCGCCGTGGTGGGTGTCGGCAGCGCGCACGTCATGTACCCGAATGGAACATTCGGGTACATGACATATCTATTGGCGACCGGAGGCGCCGCTGTTGTCGCATGGATCGGTGTGGGTCGTCAGCCGCCACAGCGGCGCTTTGCGTGGGGTTGCGTTGCCGCAGGAGTGACGTGCTCTGCCATCGGTGACAGCATCTACTACGTCATGGGCCTGTTCAACGGCGCTCTGGCCAATGTGTCGATCGCAGACGGGTTCTGGCTGGCCGTCTATGTAGCGCTCGCAGTAGGCATATCGTCGTTGATCGTCGGAGGGCATGGCGTGCGACGCATCGATGTCGACGCACTCATCGACATCGGCTCGTTCGCTGTGATGGCAATGGTCGTCGTGATGCAGTTCGGGGTCGTTCGCGACGTCGTCGCGGATGCGTCCTACTCGATCTCCACGCGGATCATCTGGACCGCCTATCCGGTTCTCGATGCAGCACTGGTCGGCATTCTGGTGCAGGCGATGGTCAGCAAACGCCTGCGCGGTCTCAGCGGAGTGTTTCTGAGTTGCGGTGCAGTGTTGTGGCTGACATCGGACTTTGTCTCGTTGCTGATCGGTAGCTCGGAGACGATCTCCAGGTGGCTCGACCTTGGGTGGATGGTTGGAGCAGTCGCTCTTGGCGTCTCCTCGCTACCGGGACCTCGACGCGAGTCAGCTCGGGACGAAACGTTCACTGTGGCGAGCGTGACCAACGGGCGCGTCTTCATCACGCTGTTCCCGTTGTTGGTGCCAGGCTTCATCGAAGTCTGGGAGTTCAGAAGAGGGAGTAACCCCCACCCGATACCGCTCTTCGCCGCGACTGCTTCGTTGGTGCTGCTCGCCTACGCGCGCTCGACGCGTCTCGTCAAGGCGCGGAACCGCCACGAAGCCGCGCTCGAACAGAGCACACACTTCTATGCAGCGCTCGCCGAGAACTCCTCAGATGCGGTGATCGTCGTCGACCAGGACGGGCGGATCATGAACGAGGCGCCGAACCTGGCCGCAATGCTGGGGCGTTCCGGGCTGCGAACGACGGGCATGGACGCCATCGGAGCGCTCAGCCCACCCGATTGGGAGGAAGCCCGCATTGTCTTGGCCCGCTGGCTGTCCACGACCGGCACCGTCGCCGATGCCGAGGTTCAAGCCACGCATGCCGATGGGACGGCACGGTGGTTCGGCCTTCGGGCGGCGAACCTGTCGAACGATCCCGTCGTCGGCGGAATGGTGATCAACCTTCGAGACATCACAGATCGCAAGCGGGCAGAGCAAGCGCTGACGCACAACGCGTTCCACGATTCGCTGACCGGACTGGCGAACCGCGCCCTGTTCCACGATCGACTCGAGCACGCCCTCGATCGCACTGCGCGTACCGGCTTGGGGGTCGCAGTGGTCTATCTCGACCTTGACGGCTTCAAGTTGGTCAACGACAGCATGGGGCACGAGGCGGGAGACCATATTCTCCGCGAGCTCGCGACCCGCGTGATCGGCGCCGTCCGGACGCTCGACACCGTGTCGCGCCTCGGTGGTGACGAGTTCGCAATTTTGATCGAAGAGACCGGGCGCGCTCTCGACGAAGCGGAGACGGTCGCCGAACGTGTTTTGCAGTCGTTGACCACGCCGTTCACGCTAGGGGCACAGCACATCGTGCTGTCCGCCAGCATCGGGATCGCGATCGGCGACGTCTCGTGCACTGCCTCGTCGATGATGCGCGACGCCGACGTCGCCATGTACAAAGCGAAGACGACCGGCAAGTCGAAGTGGGCGCTGTACGAGCCGGCAATGCGAACGGCGGCGCTCAACCGGCTCGAGTTGGAGAGCGACCTCCATCAAGCCGTCGAAGAACGCCAATTGCGGCTCGTATACCAACCGATCATCGAGTTGCAAACCGACAAGATCGTCGGCTTCGAGGCGCTGCTGCGATGGGATCATCCGACGCGCGGTCTCATCGAGCCTGACACGTTCATTCCCATAGCCGAGAGCAGCGGCACCATGGTCGGGATCGGCAGATGGGTGCTCGAGGAAGCGTGTCGCACTGCGGCCAAGTGGCGCCACATGTTCCCGACCGTTCGATTGACGATGGCTGTCAATCTTTCTGCGCGCCAGCTCGCCGCACCCGACATCGTCGGCGACGTCGCCAACGCTCTCGTGCGGTCGGGCTTCGGGGCAACGTCGCTGATTCTCGAGATGACTGAGAGCGTTCTCGTCCAAGATCCGGAAACAGCGACCCATCGACTGCAGGCGCTACGGGCGCTGGGCGTCAGAGTTGCACTCGATGACTTTGGTACCGGCTATTCGTCGCTGAGCTACCTGCGCCAGTTCCCGATCGACATCTTGAAGATCGACAAGTCGTTCACCAATACCATCAACGATCGTGCAATCATTCCGCCGATCGTGCATGGGCTCCTCGAACTGGCCAAGACCTTGAAGATGACCACCATCGCCGAAGGTATCGAGTTGGAAGTGCAACGCGACAGCCTCCGCGAGCAGCGATGCGAATACGGGCAGGGCTACTTGTTCTCCAGACCTCTTGACGTTGGCGATGCCACCAAGCTGATCGCACAGCGGCCTTCGAGGCACGCATCGGTCGGGTTGTAAAAGTCCAGTCCTACGTGGCCGGAGCGGTAGCCGCATCGCCGTCAGCCGGTTCGATGTTGGTCTGTTCGATGATCTTTTTGACGACGCGCCTCTCGATGGGATTCTCTTCGAGATCTTTTGCCTCGGCCATCTGCTCGACCTCGACGCGCGCTGCTTGCCACGCCGACCAGTGTCCAGAGACGAGCGCCCACAACGACAGTGCCGACACATACGACACACTGCTCAGCAAGCCGAAGACGATGGAGAACGGGATCATCAGAATCCAAAAGATCGTCAGCCACCCGTTGACACGACGCATGAACACAGGGTCACCCTGAATCGATGCCCACAGACTCTTCATCACGGCCACGAGAACACCATTCCGGAGATCATCGCCTCGGCTCATACCTCGATCACTTCACCGACAAACAGCCAAGACCTGCGCACGGCGCGCCGACGAATCATCCCGAGACGCGGAGTCATTTATCCATACATCAATGACCCCCGGCCGGGCACGATTCCTGCCCTGTAGCCTATTTTGAGCACGACGCACTCCGCCGCCGTACGGATCGATGAACTGCTCGAGACAGTTCGAGATCCACGCAGCTCCAGACCCTGGCGAGCGCATTCAGCGGGATAGCAAGCGGAGCTTCGAGGGTGATGAGAACGACGGCTTCGGCTTCGGCGGCTACCTCCGACGCCGAATTTCGATTGATCGCCGATTCGCTCGCGCACATCGTGTGGACCGCGGCTCCCGATGGCACGACGGAGTATTTCAACCGCCAGGCGGCGAGGTACTGCGGATCGCGGCTCGGGGTCGGCAGCGGCTGGGAGTGGGAGTCACTCGTCCACCCCGATGACACAGGCCAAGTACGCGCCGCATGGGCTGTGGCCATACGCACTCAAGTCCCGTTTCTGCAGGACCTGCGAATTCGCCGGCTCGACCGCGAATACCGTTGGCACGCGTTCCGCTGCCTGCCGGTACGCAACGAGCACGGGGCGATGCTGAAGTGGGTGTGCACGGCGACAGACATCGAGGACGCGAAACAAGTCGAGGGCGATCTGCGAAATGCGGAGCGCAAGACGGCGGAAGCGCTCCGACTCCTCGAACGGCTGCAGTCGGATGCGCCGGTCGGATTCGCATTCGTTGATACCGACTTTCGCCTGAGGCATCTGAACGCGACCATGGCTGGTCTCAACGGTGGGACAGTTGCCGACTACCTCGGGAAAAAGGTCTCCGAACTTGTCCCGCGTACGTGGGTGCGGCTCGAAGCTGTGTATCGGCGGGTGGTCGAGACTGGCGAAGCAGTCCTCGACGTCGAGATCGATGGTCCGCCGACGATCGATCCCGCTGACAGGATCCATCTCTTGGCAAGCCACTATCCAATCTTCTCCGGCGGTGAGACCGTCGGAATCGGCCTGGTGGTCGTCGACAACACGGCGCGAAAGCGGACCGAGGAGTCGATGCGGTTTCAGACCGAGCTCCTAGCAGCGGCAGGCCAAGCGATCGTCGCCGTCGATCTCAATCGCACAGTGATCTACTGGAACAGAGCTGCGGAGGAAATGTACGGCTGGTCGGCCGCCGAGGCGGTGGGACGCCAGTCCCCCGAGCTCATCGTCCGCGAAGAAGCGCTGGATCACAGCGACATGATGGTGGCGACGATGTTGCGGGGTGAGAGGTGGTCGGGCGACTACGAGGTGACTCGGCGCGATGGCTCGAAGATCTGGGTTTTCGTCACCAATACACCGATGCTCGGAAGTGACGGTGCCCTTGTTGCCGTCATCGGCTCGTCAATCGACATCACCGAGCGAAAACAGGCGGAGGCGATAGGTCGGCGACTGACAGCAATCGTCGATGGGTCCGGCGACGGCATCTTTGGGTTGACCGACGATGGAATCATCACCAGCTGGAACCCGGCTGCGACGCAACTGTTCGGCTACACAGCGGATGAGATCATCGGGCAGCCGATCGAGATCATCGCTCCGGATGACAGGCAAAGCGAACAGTCGAACATGCGCGACCGACTGAGGGCCGGTGGTGCCCCCGAGCACGTCGAAACCACGCGCCGCCGCAAGGACGGCAGCATGGTCGAGGTGTTGATCACTGCGTCGACGTCGAAAGCCGACGACGGCCGCACGTTGGGACTGTCGGTGATCGCCCAAGACATCACCGCCCGCGTCAGCGCCCAACGCGAACTGCAGGCAAGCACTCGACGATTGGCTGAAGCACAACGGATCGCGTCACTGGGAAGTTTCGAATTCGATGTCGCGACTGCGACGTCCTCATGGTCGGATGAGTTTTACAGCATTCTCGGTATCGACCCGGCTCTGCCGGCAGGCATGCAACTCATGATGACTGTCGTCCATCCCGACGACAGGGACAGATCTCTCGCCGTGTGGCGAGATGCGATCGGACTGGCGATTCCGTGCGATGTGGAGTTCCGAATCATCCGACCCGACTCGACGGAGCGCTGGGTGCGCATACGCGCTGTTCCGGATGTCGGCGCTGACGGAATCGTCGAGAAGCTGGCCGGCACCATGCTGGACGAGACGGATCGCGTCCAGGCCGATCGCGTTCGACGCATCGCCGAGACCCGGTTCGAGATCGGATTCGAGCAATCGGCAATCGGCGCGGCGATCTCCGATCTCGACGGCATTCCATTCCGAGTCAACCCAGCAGCGTGTGAGTTCTTCGAGCGCCCGGCGGAAATGCTGATCGGCACGCGTTGGACGGAGTTCACCCATCCCGACGAGATACAGCTAGGACAGGCAGTTTTCGGACGGCTCGCTTCGGGGCACGACACCTACGCCGATGAACGTCGTTACCTACGACCGGATGGAAGTGTCATCTGGGCGTTGACGCACGTGACCCTCGTCCGCGACGAAGCAGGGGAACCCGAATACTTCTTCGTACAGCTGCAGGACATCACCGGCCGCAAGCAGACGGAACAAGAGCTTGCCCACCAGGCTCTACACGACACGCTGACCGGACTACCCAATCGGGCATTGCTCGAGGACCGATTGATCCACGGCCTTGCCGGATCGCGCCGGCGCGGCTCTCAACTCGGCGTGATGTTCCTCGACATCGACCAGTTCAAGATGGTCAACGACTCGTTGGGCCACAGCGCGGGTGACGACCTGCTGAGGCACGCTGCCGAACGGATTGCCGGAGCCATTCGCCCGGGTGACACGGTGGCGAGGTTCGGTGGCGACGAGTTCGTCGTCGTGTGCGATGACGTGTCGGCGATCGAAACCGAACAGGTTGCCGAACGAGTATTGCTGGCGCTGAGCCTCCCGTTGCACATGGGGAATCAGGAGATGCATGTCACCGCAAGCCTTGGCATCGCCGTCGCGGACGAACACGCAACACCGGAGAGCCTGCTGCGAGATTCGGATTCGGCGATGTACCGCGCCAAGGAGCGCGGCAGGGGCCGAGTCGAGATGTTCGATGAGACCCTGCGGCTGAACGCCAAGCGACGGTTGGCCACGGCATCGGCCTTGCACCGCGCCCTCGAGCGCGAGGAATTCGTGGTGCACTATCAGCCCGTCGTGGACCTGACGACTGGCGCAATGGTCAGCGCGGAGGCGTTGGTCCGGTGGCGACATCCGGAGCACGGCATGGTGACACCCGACGAGTTCATCTCACTCGCTGAGGAGACCGGCCTCATCGTGCCGATTGGCGCCCGCGTCTTACAGCAAGCGTGCGAGGATCTCGCGGAGTGGCACCAACTCGAGGGTTCGTCCGGGTCGGGCTCGACACTCTCGATCGCGGTCAACCTCTCGGTGCGCCAGATGTTGGCACCGGGGATTGCCGAGCTCGTCGCCGACGTGTTGACTCGCACCGGAGTGCGCCCCGCTGATCTATGCCTCGAGCTGACCGAGAGCGTCTTCATGGAGGATGTCGACTACTTCGGCCACACGCTGGCCAGCCTGAAAGAGATTGGCGTCGATCTGTCGATCGACGACTTCGGTACGGGCTATTCGTCGCTGAGCTACCTCAAGCGTTTCCCCGTCGACGGCGTAAAGGTCGATCGGGTCTTCGTCGACGGACTCGGCACCGATCCTCACGACACCGCACTGGTCGCAGCAATCGTTGCCATGGCGTCGGCGCTCGAGCTCCAGGTGACAGCGGAGGGCGTCGAGACGCACGGGCAGCTGATGGGCCTCAAGAGCTTGGGAGTCCCGCGGGCGCAGGGCTACCTCATGGACCGGCCGATGCCCGCCTCGGAGATTTCTCGACGCGTCGCTGAAGCACATCGCTGGGAAGTCAACTAGGACGGAGCCTGCGCTTGCACCCGAGTGAGAAAGCGCAGCGCAGCTTGCGACGATTCGTTGCGCCATAGGTCGACGACATCCATGGGCGCCTCGTCTTCGACCTGACCGGCGATGGATTCGGCAAGCTGTTCGATGTGGGCATGCTGGCGATCGAGCATTGGTCCGATACCGATTCCGCAGATGTCGGCGATGATCAACTTCAGCAACAGTTCGCTACGCAGGTCGCGAAGGTGAGCGACGGGCGTGTTGAGCCACTTGCGAAGCTGCGCCCGGCCCGATCGGGTCGCAGCAAGAATCGTGCGGTTACCCCCGGCGATGCCCGGCTCCTCGCCTACCGCGCGGATGTAGTCGCGACCGGCGAGCTGATCGAGAGCGCGATACGTCAGTGCCCGCGACATTGACCACACCCTGCCGACGTCACCGGTCGGCTTGAGCCTGGCGGCAATGGCGAAACCGTGACTGGGCGCGGGATAGAGAATCCCGAGACAGGCCCACTCGCCGAGTAGGAGATGTTGTTCGGTCGTTCTCACCCCGACCAAGTTCAGGAGTCCACTTGCTCAGGATTTTGGGGTGTCGGTGACGAGATCGAGAGCGAGGCTGTTCATGCAGTACCGCTGCCCGGTCGG
>JAENVT010000593.1 GCA_016650435.1 Ilumatobacteraceae bacterium | reverse complement strand
GGTCGTGCGCTCGAGCTCTTCCGTCGTCAGGTCGAGGCGAGCGAGTCGCGCGACCTTGGCCACCACCTGTGCGGAAATGCGCTCGGACACAGCGTTCGATGCTAGAGGCCAACCCCAACGATCGCCCCGCCCAATTCCCTCCCGAACTTTGTCGCTGGCAGGTCGTTGAGTGACGTCGCAGCGACAAAGTTCATGTGGGAGGGGACAAGCTGAGGCGGTAGGAGAACGTGTAGTCACCCGAGGTCAGGCGGTACTTCGGCAGCACATCAGGGCCGCAGCTGGCGGTGCCGAGGCCGCGATGGGCGACATCCAGGTGCACCACCAACTCGTCGCGTGGCCACAGATCGGCTTCGTTGCCACACGCGTACAGATCCTCGGCGCGATAGTTGGTCGCTGACATGTGCAGGGCAACCGGCTCTACCACGTCGACCCGAAGGACCTCGCCGCTGATCGGATCCACGCATTCCAGCCACCTCGTGTCGGTGCGTAGACCGAACTCCTGCGGCACGAGGTACGGCGGTAGATCGGGGTTGCCGGTCCACACGCCGAGCATCGCCGAGGCGTTGCGATCCGGGTAGTTCTCGTGTGGCCCGCGGCCGAACCAACGCAGATCGCGGAACCGTCCGGGAAGTGAGAACCGCACACCGACGCGAGGTAGGTCGACGAGCGCCTCGGGAACGCGAACGTGGTGCATGTACACCACCGCGAGACCATCATCGGCGACGGTGCGCTTGTACCGGTGGTCGACGAGTTGGTCCCCGGGCGTATCCGGCAGTCCGGCTTCCTTCCACAAACGCAGTGCCTGGCCACCCACGCCCAATCGATCCGAGAGGGCAGGCATCAGCTTGAAACCGTCGTTGTCGGTCGGCGCGCGCCACAGCGCGAGTTCGACGGGCAGCACCAGCAGTTCGTCAATCTGCGAACGCGATGCATCCGAGCTCGTCGAACGTCGCATTCGCCGGCGATCGCGACGGGCTTTGCGCAGCTCCACTTGGTCCCACGCGACGAGGTGACTCTTCGCCGCGAACCAGGTGTCGTGCCGCGAACTCCATCGAACGGAGAGCTGCACCTCGTCGTCGCCTGCGGGCAGCCTGCACGGCAACGGCACACTGACCGACGTGCGTGCAGCGACCTTCGGCACGCGCAACCTGCCGTGTTTGACGACCTCGCCGGCAACGAGCAACTCCCACGTTGCCGTGAGGTCGTCGAGGCCGACGAACGATCGTCGGTTGCTGACGAGCAACGAGCGATTGCGCGCACCACCCTTCAGCGAGACGGTGACGGGGCGATACACCCACGCCACCTCGCGCAATGCCGGGTGCGGTTCGAGGTCGGCCGACATCAGGCCGTCCGCCACGAAGTTGCCGTCATTGGGCATGTCGCCGAAGTCACCGCCATGGGCCAGCCGCGTGCTGCCGTCGAGGAGCCGGCGGCGTAGGCCGTGGTCTTTCCACTCCCAGATGAACCCGCCCTGGAGACCGGGCGTCGAGGTGATGGTCTCCCAATAGTCCGCGAGCGAGCCGTTGGAGTTTCCCATCGCGTGGCTGTACTCGCACATGATCAGCGGTCGTCCGCCAACACCGTCGGCGCCGTACTGGCGGATCGTCTCGATCTGCGGATACATCGGGCAGGTGATGTCGCTGCCGTGCAGCCCGCCGCTGACCCAGTTGGGCATCGACCTCGGCGGCTGCGTGCCGTCGCCATGCATGATCGCGCCCTCGTAGTGGAGCGGCCGGCTGGGATCAACGCGTCGGATCCATCCTGCCAGCGCGTCGTGATTCGATCCATAGCCACTCTCGTTGCCGAGGCTCCACAGGATGATGGAAGGATGATTGCGATCGCGCTGCACCATGCGAGCACCGCGTTCGACAAATGCCTCGCGGTATCGGGAGTCGTCGCAGAGGCTGACGTTGTAGGCGTGGCTCTCGATGTTGGCCTCGTCGATGACGTACAAACCCAACTCGTCGCACAGGTCGTACAGCACGATGTCATTGGGGTAGTGGCACGTGCGGACCGCAGTGATGTTGTGCGCCCGCATCGCCTGCAGGTCGGCGCGAATGTCGTCGGCGTCGACCGCTTTGCCGCGGTCGGGGTGGTGGTCGTGCCGGTTGACGCCGAAGACCCAGATCGGTTGACCGTTGACGAACAGTTGACGCTCGCGCACCTCGACGCGTCGAAGGCCGATGCGCTGTGTCGAGGTCTCGACCAGCACGCCGTTGGAGCTCAGCAGCTCGCACGTGACCACGTAGAGGTTTGGATCCTCCGCCGACCACGCGCTGCACGACGGCACCGACCACTGCGCCTCGACCGTGTGGCCCGTGAAGGCCAGCGGAGCAGCGAAGACATGCGGCACCGATCCCGCCTGTGCCTGACCGACCTGACGTCCCTTGGGGTTGCGCAACATCGTGCGCACCGTCCAACCGGCCTCCGGCGCCGTGACGAACCCGATGTCGGTGGCAACCCTCACGCTGCCCGTACCGGAGGCCGGGTCGTAGTCGCCGACGCAGCGCACGTCGGCGATGTGCACGGGTTGCCGCGATTCCACGTGGACCGAGCGGTGCAAGCCCGCCATCCACCACTGATCCTGGTCCTCGACGTAGCTACCGGCGCTGTAGCGGATCACCACGATCGCGATCTCGTTCGCCTTGCCGGCGACGACCCACTGCGACACGTCGTACTCGCTCGGCAATCGGCTGTCGGTTCCATAGCCGACGAAGCCTCCGTTGACGTACACCGCATGCACACTCTCGGCGCCGGCGACGTGCAACACGATCTGCGTGTTCTTCCATATGCGCGGTGCGGGCAACGTGGTGCGGTAGACACCCGTCGTGACGCGCTTCGGCAGAGCAGGCGGTGGCCCCGGAAACGGCATCTGGACATTGGTGTAATGAGGATGGTCACCAGTGTCCTGCATCGTCCAACTGCCAGGCACGGCGATCATTCTGGACGGGCGTTCGCCCGTGATCGCGGTGTCTGGCACATCATCGGGATGGTCGAACAACTCGAACGACCAATCACCATCGAGCAACAAGCGGTCGGTCGACTCCAGCGGCACATGCATGGGCAGCCGACCGATGCCCGTGACCGTCGGATCCGTCCAGGGTCGGAAGTGCCCGATGACGGGCAGCATCAGTGGTCTCGCAGACCGGGCAACTGCACACTCACCCCTTGTTGGCCCCCAGGGTCAGACCGCTGATGAAGTGCCGTTGCAACGCGAGGTACACCGCGAGCGTCGGGACAGCGATGATCATCGATGCGGCGGCGATGAGGTTGTCGTCGCTGAAGAACTGCCCGCCGAGGTTGGCGATCGATGAAGTGATCGGCCGCTGGTCGCCCTGGTTCAGCAGGACGACCGCCCAGAAGAAGTCGTTGTACAGCCAGGTGAACTCCAACGTGGCCAGCGCGGCGAGTGCAGGACGGCACAGCGGCATGACCACTTGGAAGAACTGTCGTACGACGCTGGCTCCGTCGACCATCGCCGCCTCGCCCAGTTCCTTGGGAATCGTCTTCATGTAGTTGCTGAGCACGAACGTGCAGAAGCCGGTCTGAAAGGCGACGTGGACGATGATGATCGCGATCTTCGTGCCCAGCAGGTTGCCCGTGTTGGTGTCACTCAGGAAGTCGGGCCATGGCATGGCCTTGAACATCTGGAACAGCGGTTGGAAGAGCACCTGTGGCGGCAGCAGGTTGCCGGCCGTGAAGATCAGCAACAGGGTCACGTTGAAACGCCACGAGAAGCGACTGACCGCAAACGCCATGGCGCTCGACAGGGCGAGGATCAAGAACAACGCCGGGATCACGATGAACATCGTGTTGGCGAACGCGCGGCCCATGCTGCCCTGCGTCCAGGCGTTCCTGTAGTTCTGAAGGGTGAACACCTTCGGCAGCGAGAAGATGCCGAGCTTCTGTGTCTCGCTGTACGGACGCAGAGACGCGTAGATCGCACCACCCACCGGCACCAACCACAGGAGTGCCATCGCAGTCAGGAACACATAGAGCCCGATCCGCCACAGCCTGGCTCGCCGCGGCTGGCGCTTCACGACCGTCAACGTCGCGCTCATGCTTCGTTCTCGCGATAGTTGTTGACGAGATACCAGATGATGAAGACGAGGCACAGCAACAGCAGGATCACTCCATAGCTGGAGCCGAGGCCGACCTTGCCACCACCCTCACCGACGAGGTTGTCGCGCACAAGGATGCCGAGCACCTGTGTACCCGGAGGTTTCTTCAGAGCAAAGATGATGTCGAAGGCGCGAAGCGCCTCGATCACCGTGATCACGAAGACCACCACGTTGATCGGCTTCATCACGGGGAAGACGACGCGACGGAAGCTCTGCCATTCGTTGCAGCCGTCGATAGCCGCCGCCTCGCGCAACGACGGATCGACGCTCTTCAAACCAGCGAGGTACAGCACCATCACATAGCCGATGTGCCTCCACGC
>JAENVT010000592.1 GCA_016650435.1 Ilumatobacteraceae bacterium | reverse complement strand
CCTCCCACTCGCACGGGTATCCACCCGTGACGACCAGCACCGAGCGGCATTCCGTTGTGGATCGCATGATGTGATGCGCCTCGATCAGCAGCTGCAATCGCTTGAATTTCATGAACCGGCCGGCGAACAAAACCACGGGCACCGGTTGCCCGTCGGCATCGATGAAGGCCGAGAGATCGGCAAGGTCATACCGGATCGAGCCCCCTGATTCGCCGGGGCGCCATCCCCGTGGATCGTCGACGAGCCAGCGCTTCCACATGGCGAGCCGCTTTGTTGGCGTGTAGGCCCGCGGCGAGAAGACGTCGGTGTCGACGCCGCTCGCGATCTTGGCCACCCGAGTCTGGTCGACCGGCAGCAGCACTTGCGCCAGCTGCTCGTCGAGCGAACCGACCACAACCACTCGGTCGGAATCGGCGGCCCACCGCCGCATCCGCCCGATCCACTGATCGCTGTAACGCCCCGCGGCGTCGGCGATCGTTCCATCCTGCACTGACGCCATCATCTTCAGCTCGGTTCCGTGGAGGTGGGTGATCACGGGAACGTCGGGCCACACGTTGCGAATCGCATCGTGCATCGGTGTGAGGTGGTGCAGGTGCACGACATCGGGTCGGCCCACGGCGCCTGCCGCAAAGAATCGAGTCCAGCTATCGACCTGTCGATGAAACGCCGCATCGTCGAGGTCGAGGAAGATCCGATCAGGCACACCCGGCTTGTCTTCGTACGATGCGTGCATCGGAACGTCTGCAGCCATGGCATCGCGATCCGCTCGCGAGTCCGCTAAGGCCGGCGAGTAGTCCAGCCCTTCGCAGTCGACCCCGCCGAAGAACCGGCGCGCATTCGAACTGTCGCCGAGCGTGCCGACAGAGCCGGCGAACAACGTGGGTTTCCAACGAACACCGACCAATGCTCGGCACAAATAGCGCACGACTTGCGCACTGCCACCCCGTGGAAAGAAGTAGAACCCCATCGTGACATTGGACGTGACGTGGGGAAGCATCCATGCACCGTACGAGTACGGCGCCCGCTGCGCAACAGGCGATTCGCCAGACGGCCTGTTCAGCGGGACGGGTCGGTACTTTCCGCAGGTTCCGAGTCGTAGTCGGGGACGGCCTCTTTGCGGTCGGCAAGGTTGAGATGTGCGAGTGCCTGGAGGTGCTCGTCGGGAGCCTCTTCGACCGCGATGAGGGTGTTGTCGGCGTGAGATGACGAGCGGATCAACTCGTCGAGTTTGCGCTGCGTTCCCGAGGTCTGCCGTTCTTGCTCGTGTTGAATCACGAAGACCATCACAAAGGTCACCGAGCCCGTCACGGTGTACAGCACCGTTTGCCACCACTGTGGAAACCCGAAGATGAGTCCCACCGCTGCCCAGAGAGCGACGAGCACGGTTGCCACGATCCCGGCACCCGAATGCGCTGCGACTCTTCCGACCCGATGCAGTGCGCGACTCGTCCAATGACGTTGCTCCCACCCGGGTGCCTCTGTCGCGGCGTCGGACGAACCGCTGAACATGCCGCGATTCCAACCAGTTGCCTGCTCTGCCTCGACCTCCTCGCGCTTTCGGTCGAGCCACTGCTGTCGCTCAACGTTTGCATCTCCGTCAGTCGACTGGTCGGTCTCTGCCATGATGACGAGGGTATACTCAGCGGCAACGCCCTACGGCGTACAGTTGCGCTGCTCCAGACTCTTGGTTGCGCCCTCTTTCCAGAGGAGCCTCGACGTGTGCAACCACGAACGGCGTGTCGGTCCCCCCTCCGGCAGACAAACCGACCCGATTGCCGACGACCTGCCGACGCCGCTGAACGGTCGGCGCGCCGACGACGACCAGTCGACCACCCGACCCGGCGGGCCCGAAATGCGTCTGGCGCGCCTGCCGACGGAGCCGGTGCGGGAGACTCCGATTTCCCGCCTGGCGCAGCAAGTCCAGCGTCGCGACGCTTGCGCAACAGCCGTTGCCGACGATCGGGAGCGCATCGCAGAAGGCCTGTACGACTCGGTGATCCACCGCCTTTTCGCTGCTGGTCTGCAGTTGCAGGCGACGTGTCAGGTCGTCGACACTCCGACGCAGGCTCGAATCGAGACGACGATCGATCTCCTCGATGACACCATCACCGAGCTGCGCAAGGCGATCTTCTCGCTCCACTGACTCACCTCGCGTCGAAGGTCAAATCAGCGACGTCACCCCAGCTCGTCGCCGCTGACCACAAACGTGGGACGGTCCCGCGCGGTTTGCCCGCGCGGTTTGACAGCTACCGCGAACGGGAATAGAGGATGCATGACAGTGTCATCTCTACGCCATGGGGCCGCTTCGATCCACAATCCGGTCGGCAATCTCACCGCCCAGCATCCAGGAGTGGTCAAGATCGGACGCGCCGGCTGGTTCGCCAAGGGCGTCGTCTATGTGATCGCCGGATACCTCGCACTGATGGTTGCTGCTAAGGCCGGAGGCTGGACCAAGAGCCCGGCTACTGGCGATCAGGAAGCCAGCCCGATTGGAGCCGTCAAGACTGTTGCCGGCTCGGGTGGCGGCACGGTCCTTCTCTGGCTGCTGGCCATCGGGATGTTGCTGTATGCCGCGTGGCGCGTGGTGTCTGCTCTGTTGCCCGGAGGCAAGGACGCCAAAGCAATGGCGCACCGGATCGGCTACATCGCCAGCGCCGTGATGTACGTGACGTTTTCGGTCAGCGCGATCGCTCTGGCCCGTCACACGCCCGGCACCCCGAACGGCAATACCAAAGTCACCGACATCTCCGCCTCGTTCATGACGCACAGCTTCGGCCGCTTCGTGATCGGCGTGATCGGCGTCATCGTGATAGCAGTCGGCCTGTATCGCGTTTCCAAGGGCGTGACGATGGATGTCGATGACGAACTCGACATGTCGGGAGTGTCGCCGACACGCAGACGGTGGAGTGAGCGCCTCGGATCGATCGGCGAGGTCGGTCGCGGTATCGGATTCGCTCTCGTCGGCTTTTTCCTCCTGCGATCGGCAATGACCTATGACCCGAATCAGGCCACCGGTCTCGATGGCGCGCTGCGCCGCGTCGCCGTCAACTCGTGGGGCGTCTTCGTCGTCGTGATCGTGGGCATTGGGTTCGCCGCATACGGAATCTTCTGTCTGGCAACCTTCACGCATCGGCGGCTTCAAGCGCCGTGATGCTTCGGGTCACGTGCTTGTGACCGGGACCCGGCTACGAGGTCGATCTCGATGACCTCGTCGAACTCCGGCTGAGCGTCGTCCACGTGAGGACAGGCCTGCAAGATGCACAGGCGCGCTGACCGCGCCCGGAACGAGAGCTCGCCGAGGCTGTTGGCGAAGACCGGACCAATATCGAGCTGCCATTTGACTGACGGTCGCTTGCGACCCGCGCCCCGTCGAAGTACTCGACCGAGCCCGCCAGCGATTCGCGACGTGCCGAGACGCATCGCCGTGCTCTCGGGCGGCTTCAACGCGTTGCGAATCGGTGAACTCACAAGCTGATGTACACGCGACTTCATCGGCTGCGGGAATCGAATCTCCGATGCATACGAGAAGTGGATGTCGCCGGCCAATATCGAGATCGTCGCGGGAGCATCCGGTCGCGAACTTGCACCCAGCTCGTGCAGCAGGTCGACAAGGGCGTTGAACGAGCCGCGGAACGCCGCCCAGTCCTCCATGTCGGCTTTGACGCGGATCCACTCCCCGAACTTTCGGCCCGGCCAGCCCCACGCTCCCTCGCAGATGGCTTCGCTCCAATCCTGAAGGTCGTGCAAGCCGCCGGGTACGAACGCCGGAAGCGAGGTGCCGATGAGCAGGTGATCGACATCGGCGCGGCACGCCTCTATCACCCACTGCCACTCCTCGTCGTCAACCATTCTGCGGTGCTTTGGCTCGAGCACCCGCACGTTTCGCGAGTCAATCACCACCAGTCGCACCCGACCGATGTCACGGACGATGCTGAAGCGGTATCTGCCGGCAACGGGAGTGAACTCCTCGGCTTGACTCGCCCAGTCGCGCAGTACCTTCTCGCCATCTTCGACCTGGCCGAGAGCCTCGAGCAACCCTTCCGATCTGACCGCTTCTGGACTCAGATTGCCAAGGTGCTGGTACAGCCAGTACGTCATCAATCCGCTGATCACATGTTCCTGCCACCAGCGCGTCTGGCGGATGTCGCGTACCCAAGCGTCCGAGATGTTCCAATCGTCGACCATCTCGTGGTCGTCGAAGATCATCACGGTGGGAACGTTCGCGAAGAACCACTGCTCGAACTCGAGTGACCACGACTCCTGATACAGCCACGTGTATTCCTCGAAACCATCGACCAACTCGGGAGGCAACTTCT
>JAENVT010000591.1 GCA_016650435.1 Ilumatobacteraceae bacterium | reverse complement strand
GGCATCAGTGTGAGTCTCCAGCTGCGATCTGCTTCTTGCGATCGTTATAGGCGTTGAGCATGCCCTTCGGCACGAACTCCTCGGCCGCCAGACCGCGACGTCGAGCAACTTCCTCCGGACGCTGCAGGGACTGCAGACCGTTGATCGTTGCCCGGGCCACATTGATGGCGTTCGACGAGCCGAGCGACTTGCACAACACGTCGTGCACGCCGGCCTCTTCGAGAATGATGCGTGCGGCGCCACCGGCGATGACGCCGGTACCGGCAGCCGCCGGCTTCATCATCACCCGGCCGGCACCAGTGACGCCGATGATCGGATGGGTGATGGTGCTGCCTGCCAATGGAACGTCGAACAGGTTCTTCTTGGCTTCTTCGGTGCCCTTCTGGATGGCGAGCGGCACTTCTTTTGCCTTGCCGTACCCGAGGCCGACGCGACCATTGCCATCGCCCACCACGACCAGCGCGGTGAACGAGAAACGACGACCACCCTTGACGACCTTGGCGACGCGATTGATGTGGATGACCCGCGACTCGCGCAACCCGCCGGAATCGACGGAGTTGTGGGTCGAGGGATTGTTGGCGTAATTCGTTGGCCCAGCCATCAGAACTCCAAACCTGCTTCGCGTGCCGCAGCGGCAACCGCTGCAACACGGCCGTGATAGAGGAATCCACCACGGTCGAACACCACTTGGTCGACGCCTGCAGCCTTGGCCCGCTCGGCCAGCAACTGCCCGAGTCGAGTTGCCGCGGCGACCGTTGCACCACTGCCCTCCGAACGCATCGCGGCCTCGGCTGTCGAGGCGCTGGCCACGGTGCGGCCGGTCTCGTCGTCGATCAGTTGCAACGACAGATGCTTGTTGGAACGGAACACGGCCAGGCGCGGACGAGCCGCGGTGCCATGGATCTTCTTGCGTACCCGTCGGTGGCGGGTGATTCGGCCTTGCCGACGCTTTTCTGCTGTCTTGCTCATCGTTCGCTCACTTCTTACCGGTCTTGCCGGCCTTGCGGAGGACCTTTTCGCCGAGGTAACGCACGCCCTTGCCCTTGTACGGCTCCGGCTTGCGAATCGAGCGGATGTTGGCGGCCACCTGCCCGACGACTTCCTTGTCGATGCCCTTGATGATCACCCGTGTCTGCACAGGCACCTCGAACGTGATGCCTTCTGGAGCATCGACGATGACGGGATGGCTGAAGCCCAGGGCCATGCGCAGCTTGTTGGGCGCGACGGCCTCGGCGCGGTATCCGACGCCGATGATCTCGAGTTCCTTGCTGAAGCCATCGGTGACACCGACGACCATGTTGTTGACCAGCGTGCGAGTCAGGCCATGGAGCGACCGGCTCTCGCGCATGTCGTCGGGCCGCTCGACCACGATCATCTCGCTGTCGCGGCGAACCGTGATGATGCCGGGCAGCGATCGGGTGAGGGTGCCCTTCGGGCCCTTCACCGTGACGGTGTTGTTCTCGCCGCCGACGATCGTGATATCGACGCCGCCGGGGACGGCGATGGGAGACTTACCAATACGTGACATGAGTTCTCCGATTCACCACACGTAGCAGAGGACTTCGCCGCCGACTTTGCGCTTGCGCGCTTCGCGGTCGGTCATCAGCCCCTGGCTGGTGGACAGGACAGCCACTCCGAGACCGCCGAGGACGCGCGGAACGGCGTCACCCTTGCGGTAGACCCGAAGGCCGGGGGTGGAGATGCGGCGCAAGCCGGAGATCGTGCGGTGACGCTCCGCTGAGTACTTCATCGAGATCGTCAACACGTCGCCCGGACCAGTGGTCGATGGCGCTGTGCTGAAGCCGTGGATGTAGCCCTCTTTGTGGAGGATGGTCGCCAGTGCGATCTTCTGCTTCGACGATGGCATGCGAACTTCATCGTGCATTGCCGTGTTGGCGTTGCGGATTCGGGTCAGCATGTCTGCGATGGGGTCAGTCATCATGATGCGCTCCTCACCAGCTCGCCTTGGTCATGCCGGGGATCTCTCCGGCGTGGGCCATGCTGCGAAGGCAGACGCGGCACAACCCAAACTTGCGGTACACCGAACGCGCCCGGCCGCACTTGCGGCACCGGCTGTAGCCGCGCACTTTGTACTTCGGCTTGGCGTTCGCTTTGTTGATCAATGACTTCTTTGCCACTTCGATGCCCTTCCCTTACTTCTTCTTCGCAGAGGACTTGCCGCCTGCGCCTTTGCCGCGGAACGCTGGTCCGCGGCGCCTGACCTTCTCGGGAGCCGACACGTCGGCTTCCCTCTTGAAGGGGAAACCGAATGCATCGAGCAGCGCCTTGCCCTGCTCGTTGTTGACCGCTGTGGTGACGATGGTGATGTCCATGCCACGAGGTGCATCGATCCTGTCGTAGTCGATCTCGGGGAACACGACCTGCTCGCTGAGACCGAACGTGTAGTTGCCACGCCCGTCCCAACTGGTGGCCGGAAGCCCACGAAAGTCGCGGATACGAGGAATGGCCACGCTGACCAGACGATCGAAGAACTCCCACATGCGGTCGCCGCGCAACGTGACCTTGCAGCCGATCGACTGCCCTTCACGAAGCTTGAAACTGGCGATCGAATTGCGCGCCTTCGTCACGATCGGCTTCTGTCCGCTGATGCGGGTGAGATCCTTCACCGCGCCCTCGAGCAGCGAGGGCTGCTGTGTGGCGCGTCCGACGCCCATGTTGATGACGATCTTTTCCATCTTCGGCACCTGCATGACATTGGGCAAGCCGAGGTCGCTCTTGAGCGTCGCCTTCACCTCGTCGTTGTACTTCTGCTTCAGACGCGGGATGGTCGTCGTTGCAGTTTCGGTTGCCGTGCTCATGCGATCACCTCTCCCGTGCGCTTGGCGACGCGAACCTTCGTTCCGTCGGCCTGGATCTTGTATCCGACACGGGTCGGCTTGCCCTTGTGCACCAACATCACGTTGCTGGCGTCGACAGGCATGTCGCGGTCGATGATGCCGCCCTGCTGGTTGGCCTTGCGGGCCTTCGAGTGCTTCTTGGCGGTGTTGATGCCGTTGACGAGGACCTTGTTGTCGGTTGGGTAGACGTGAACGATCTCGCCTTCTTGCCCCTTGTCCTTGCCCGAGATCACCTTCACGGTGTCGCCTTTTTTCAGCTTCATGGTTACAGCACCTCCGGTGCCAGGGAAACGATGCGCATGAACTTCTTGTCGCGCAG
>JAENVT010000590.1 GCA_016650435.1 Ilumatobacteraceae bacterium | reverse complement strand
GTGGCTCTGGCAGGCTTACGCCAACCTGCCGCAACGAGTGCCACAATGGCGAGGACGGCAATCCAAGCAGTAGCGATGGTGAGTTCCCTGGTCGACACGCAAGAATCAATCGTAATGGAGCCACGTGCCGAGGTTCGGTCGTTGAGCCGCCGTCACCTGTTCTGGGCCATCCCCCTCGCCGCAATCGGGTTCGCCGCGCTCATCGGCATTGCCGTCGCTGCGCTGCTGCCCAGCACCCTCGTCGCCAGCAAACGCGACTGCACGGCGCGCGACGAAGCCAACGTCTGCACGGCCAAGGGTCCATCCGAGGATGTGCAGTTCGCAGTCGTTCCTGCCGATGCGCAGCCAGTGGAGCCACGTCTCGCGATCGAAGGACCGCCGACATACGACAGCAACGGTCAAGTGCTGTTCGTCACCATACGGACACCGGAGCTGAGCGTTTTGGAGTGGTGGGTGGGCCGCAACAACCCTGCAGTCGACGAGAAGAGTTACGCCGATCTCTATGCAACCGAAACTCCACAACAGCAGAACAGTCGCGGCCAACGCGACATGCGCACGGCAAAGGAGACCGCCGAGTACGTCGCGCTCAACAGGCTCGGCTTCGACGCGGAGCTGACGCCGGGCGACGTGATCATCGACGAGTTGGTGTGTCTGAAGGCCAGCGACGACGGACGTACATGCGTCGAGTTCGCGCCGTCCGACAAGTTGCTCGATCCTGGCGACAAACTGTTGAAAGTCGACGGCACATCGTTGTCGGTGGTCGATGACCTCGCCCCGATACTGGCAAAGCACAAGCCGGGCGACACGGTGACCATCGACTACGAGCGCGAGGGCAAGACGGGGAGTGGTGAGGTCCAATTGATCGCCTCGCCCGACGAGCCTGAACGCACGATCATCGGATTTCTGCCCAGCGACACCGCCTCGATCACGCTGCCCGAAGACATCTCGATCAAGATCGACACCGAGTCGATCGGTGGGCCATCGGCCGGCCTGGCATTCACCTTGACGCTGATCGATGAGTTGTCGGAAGGTGACCTGTTGGGTGGCAAGCGAATTGCCGTTACGGGCACGATCAACATCAATGGACAGGTCGGTGCGATCGGCGGATTGTCGTCGAAGGCTTCGGCGGTGCTGCAATCGGGTGCGAAGTACTTCCTGGTGCCCACGTCCCAGGGCGAGGCCGACATTGCCAAGGCTCGCCTCGTGGTCGGCGACGCCGTCGAAATCGTTCCAGTCGAGACGCTCGACGAGGCGTTGGCGGCACTTGAACGGATCGGCGGCGAGCCGATACCCGCCGCGGTGGCCGACGCGCCGGTCACCACTGATTCCGTTCCGTAGCCGACCCACCGCGCCGCGTCAAGGGATTGCCACGATTTTCGTGGTCCACCGACCTACGCTGGCGCTCAATGGCACTTTCGTTTTCACGTCCTGATCCGTCGTCGCCCGACGCGATCGCCGCGGCGGGCTTTTCGACGTCGCGACGCGGGTACGACCAGACCGAGGTGCGCGATCTGCTGCGGATGGTCGCTGCCGAGATGGCTCGCCTGCAAGAGCGCGAAAAGTTCCTCGAGCGCGAGCTGCGCACGGCGCAGCGTGGCTCCGCCAATTCGGTCGTGGCACTCGACGAGGAAGTCGTCACGCGCATGCTCGGCGAAGAGGCCGCACGCATCTTGCAGACGGCTCGCGAGGCAGCGTCGCAGATCAAGATCCGCACCGAGGACGCGGCATCGCGAATGTTGCGCGAGGCCACCGACGAGGCCCAGCGCCTGCGCGAGGAAGCCGAAGTCGAGGCGGCACGCCGACGCCAGGATGCGTCGGCCGATGCCGAATCCGAGCTCGTCATGGCCAAGCAGCAGGGTCGCGAGATGGTCAACGAGGCGCGTGCGTATCGCGAGCGTGTGCTCAGCGAGTTGGCTCGTCGCCGCGAGCTGGCCCGCCAGCAGATCGAACAGCTGATGCACGGCCGTGATCGCCTGTTGCAGGCCTTCGAGCGTTCTCGCCTCGTGGCGGTCGATGTGATGGCTGAACTGACTCCGCTGGGCGAGCCGGCCGAGTACGTCAACCTGGCGCCGACCACCGGCCCGGTTCCGTTGATGGTTCCCAACCAGCGCCCGACCGACGAGCCCGAGCAAGACCTGCCGATCGCAGTCACCGTTGTCGAGCCCGACGCCGAGCCGCAGCCCGAAGCCGAACCAGGGACCGACGACGAGACCGAAGCGGTCGAGCCCCAACAGAGCGTTGCGTCCGTCGAAGAGGCCGACAACACCGTGCTGCTCATGCGTGACACCCACGAGGTGCACGATCATGATGAGCTCGACCGCGCGCGCAAGTCGGCGCCGGTCGTTGCATTGTTCGGCGCCAACGACGACGACGAGGTGGAAACAGACGACGGTCCGACCGGCACCGTCGACGACCTGTTCGCACGATTGCGCGCAGCGCGCGCTGAGCAGATTGTCGAGCGTGCCCAGGAGCCGGACGACAAAGCCGGCGACGCGGACGCGGTGGCCGAACCCGAAACGGGCGAAACGAGCGAGACGACCGACGCGACGGTGTCGCTGACGATCGTCGAAGACCTGGCCGTGTTCCAGGCCTCTCCCGAGGCGCCGATCGTCGAAGAGACCCTCGACGGCACGCTGTTCGGCCAGCGCGATGCGTCGTTGACGCCGATCATCGTGGCCTGCGCCCGCAAGCTGAAGCGTGTGTTGGCCGACGAGCAGAACGAGATCCTGCACACGTTGCGTCGCAACGAACCGGTACGCACGCTCGACACGATGCTGCCGTGGCAGACCGAACAGGCCGCTCGGTATGCAGCCGCGATCACCGCCGACCTCGACAAGGCCGCACTGATGGGTGCGGCCAGCATCGACAGCGGCACCACCAAGGATCACAAGGCCGACATCAACCGCGCCGGCGCCACGAAGGCAGCCATCGAGGCGTTGACCGACACCATTGTCGTGCCATTACGCGAGCGCCTCGAGCGCGCCGTCGCCGATGCCGGCGGCGAGAACGACGAACTGGCAACCATTGTGCGTGGCGTCTACCGCGAATGGAAAACGCAGCGCATCGACGAGCATCTCGACGACGTCGCCCGCGCCGCATTCGGCCGCGGCGCGCTGGCCGCCGTGACGCCTGGTACAAGGGTTTGCTGGGTGGTCGACCCCAACGGACCCGCATGTCCCGATGCCGAAGACAACGCCCTTGCCGGCGAAGTCGGCGCAGGTCAGGCGTTCCCGACGGGTCACACATGCGCGCCGGCCCACGAGGGCTGCCGCTGCATGCTTGCCTTAGCTCCCCGCTAGTCTCGCTCGGGTGCGGAACCCGTCCGATCTACCGCCTCGTGGTGCAGCGTCGATGAGCCGCAGTCGGGTCTCCGACAAAGGCCGCATCGCCCTGATCGCCGTCGCTGTCATCATCGTCGGCGTCTTGTTGTTCGGCCGCTTCTTCGCCGGATTCTTCACCGACTACCTGTGGTTCGACTCCGTAGGCCGGGCAGGTGTGTTCTCCACCATGCTGCGATCCAAGATTCTGATGTTTGTACTGTTCGGCGGCACCTTCGTGGCCCTGGCGGTGCTCAACCTGGTGATCGCCGATCGCTTGGCGCCGTCCGCCTTCTCGGCCAACACCCACCCCGTCGTCGAGCGGTTCCACGAGTTCTTCGGGCATCGACTGCGCACCTTGCGCATCGCTGTCGCCACGGTTGCCGGATTGTTGTTCGCCGCGCCCGCCGTCGGCCATTGGCAGGACTGGCTGATGTTCCGCAACTCGCAGCAATTCGGGATCGCCGATGCACAGTTCGGGCACGACGTCGGCTTCTACATGTTCCGGTTGCCGTTCATCGCGTTCGTGCTCGACTGGCTGTTCGCCGCGTTGGTGTTCATCACATTGCTGGTCATCGCCACACACGTGCTCAGTGGCGGCATCATCATCCAGCCGCCGCGGCCAAAGGTGCGCAGGGCGACGAAGGCTCACGTCGCCGTGCTGCTCGCCGCGTTGGCTGTCGTCAAAGCAGGCGATTACTGGCTGAC
>JAENVT010000589.1 GCA_016650435.1 Ilumatobacteraceae bacterium | reverse complement strand
GAAGTGCTCGACACGACCGGGGATATCCGAGGGATCGGCTACCGGCACGGGCGACAGGAAGAAGTAGCCGTTGAGGATGCGGATGTCGATCCCCATCGCCGGGGGGACGATGTAGTGACGGCTGTTGTACGAACCCAGCGATGCAAACGCGTACTCGACCAGGCTGGCGTCGAACGGCGGCATCACCGTCGGCAGGTGAATTGCGTCGCGGAACCAGAACACCGAATCGTCGTACGACTTGCGCGCCTCGCTGAACAGCAGGTGGTAGTGGTACAGGTCTTCCCAGCCCTCCGCGCCCGGCGGCGTCGTCACCGAAAACGGGCTGTCGAAACGGTCCTTGGTCATTGTGTTCCCCCAGTTGATTTACGTTGGTTAGTTCTTGACTTGCACGGGCTTCAGCAGGTTGCTGACGACCCCCTCGACGCCGGTGTGCACCCCACTGCTCACCTGGCGCGGCTTGTTGCTCCAGACCGTTTCCGGTCGGCTCTGCAGAAGGTGCACCGTGTTCCGCCCGTCGACATCGACGGTCACCGCCCATTCGACATCTTGCGGACGACCGAAGTGCTTCTCGGCCTGACGCGCCAGTTTGGCGATTGCCTTGATCTGGTCGTCGCTCAGACTCGGTGAGGTGCTTCGATCCGCATCGAGAGGTCGCTCCACAACCCGGTCTCCCTCGACGCAGCACTCCAGTTCCTTGGCCGACACGGTGCGCTTGGTGATCTCGAAGATCACCTTGTCGATCATGTAGTTGTCGGGCGTGACGGTGCCCGAGACCACCGACTCTCCGAGGCCGAACGCCGAGTCGATCACGATCGTGCTGCGATCTCCGTTGGTCGGGTTCAACGTGAACGCGACACCGGCTGCCTGTGGCAACACCATCTGCTGCACCGCGACGCTCATGGCCACATCGGCGTGCGAGTAGCCGTTCTCGTATCGATACGCAATGGCCCGGTCGGTGTACAGGCTCGCCCAACAACGCACGACGTGGTTGACGACGTTGTCGGCGCCACGGATCCACAGGTACGTGTCCTGCTGCCCGGCGAACGATGCGTCGGGCTGGTCTTCGGCGGTCGCACTCGAACGGACTGCAACGGCAACGTCGTCGATGCCGGTGTGCTCGCACAGTTGGCCGTAGCCGGCACGAATCGTGGTCTCGGCATCGGGCGACGGGCCGGCATCGAGCACAAGCTCGCGGCACAGACGCGCGGCTCGAGTCAGTGCGTGCATGTCGCTGACATCGAGGTCGGCGAGGAGGGTGCTGAGGTGCGGCCCGACGTGGTCCATGCTCATCGACTCCGCGAACGCATGAGTGGTGACGGCAAATCCGGGCGGCACTGGAAAGCCGGCTTGCGTCATCGCCCCCAAGCTCGCGCACTTGCCACCGACGATCGGCTGGTCGGTTTCTTGGTAATCGTGGAAGAAGATGGCGTGGTCCGCCACTACCACGACACCCCTTCGTAGGCGTCCCAGCAGCGACGGGTGGCCTCGGCCCCGGCGAAGTACGCGGCTCGCGCCGATCGCCGCTTGGCGTCGGTGTCGAGGTAGCGCTCGGCGAACTCACCCACGTGGCCACCGTGGTCTTCGTCGACCATGATGTGGATCGTGTGGAAGGCGTAGTCGTCGGGGTTCAGCATGTGGCCGTAGTGATGCTTGAAGCCTTCGACCGCTCGGATGTACGCGGGCGGGATCTGGTTCTCGATGCCGAGACTTGCGCCGAACTGGAACTCGTACCACGGCCGTTGATGGGCGAGGTTGTACAGGAAGCTTTCGCTGAGCACGGCCTCGACGTTGGGCGTGGCCTCGGTGATGACCTCGTCGGGTGCGCCGAGGGCGCGGGTGAACTCGAATAGCCAGTGCAAGTGGCCGTGGCCTGACTTCGACTGGATGCCCAACACCTCTTCGCCGATGTTCTCGATCACGCTCTCGGTCATCTCGTACGGGATGCGCCCCAGCCAGATCGAAAGGAACCGCCGAGTGTGGTAGGTCACGCCGTGGTAGTGCTGCCGGGCCCAGCCGACCAAGTCTTCCTTGGTCGCTTCGCCTTGCACCACTCGCTCGACCCAGCGCGCCTTGTCGAGAGTGCGACCCGACGAGATCAACTCATCGCGCATCTCGTCTACGTATGCCTCACCATCGAACGACATCTGGCGAACCCCCTCGTGTTGTCGTGTCTCGGCACTGTCGCACCGCGAGCGGCTTCCCTCAAGGTCACCGTTCCGATAATCGGAACGGAGGGATCGGCGATCCAACCACTTGTGCTGCGATGATGGGGGCGTGCAATCGTCCGACCTCACTGAGCTGATTCGTCGCCGCCGCACCAGCATGCTCGTCGACAAGCAACGGCCCGTTCCCCATGACATGCTCCGCGAATTGTGCGAGCTTGCCCAATGGGCACCGAACCACAAGCGGACGTGGCCGTGGCGGTTCGCCATTGCCGACGGTGACGCACGGGCCCGTCTCGGCGAAGTCGTCGCCGACGCGATGCAGAGCCACGGCGATCCACCCGAAAAGGTCGAAAAGGCACGGACGAAGTACATGCGCACGCCCGTCACGTTGGTGGTCGGCTCTGCGCCCGGCGACTCATCACTGCGCACAGCGGAGAACCGCGATGCCGTTGCCGCGGGCATCCAGATCCTGTTGCTCGCGGCCACCGAGCAGGGCTTGGGAAGTTACTGGGGTTCATGCCCGAAAGGCGCCAACGATGTCGTGGCCGAGTTGTGCGGCTTCGAGCCTGGCACGCACATCAGTGCTCTGATCTACCTCGGTTGGGCGACGACGTCGGTCGAATCACCGGGTCGCCCGGCGCCAGACGTGCACGTCATCGCGGCGGGCTGAAACACTGCGTGGACCAACTGGCGGTCCCGTCACGAAATCTCCGCCCGGGCCGGATATTTCGTGACTGGACTTGCGAGATTCAGCCCCAGATGCTTTTTCGCGGCGGAGGGGTAACCACGACGGCACCCATCAGGGTGCCGATCGGCGTGATGCACAGCCGGGTGTCTGCGCCGTTGACCTTCGACTCGCACTTGCCGCAGATGCCCTCCTG
>JAENVT010000588.1 GCA_016650435.1 Ilumatobacteraceae bacterium | reverse complement strand
CCGATTCCCGTCGCTTCGTAGCCGTTCCCGGCGTACGGCTCCTCGAGCGGCAGCTCGTTCTTGATCCCGTAGAGTCCGCCTGCGATCTGGCCGGCAAACGCGAAGTAGCTGTTGGCATCGCTTCCTGGAATGCGGCACTCGACGCGCGAGCCCTTGCCATGCCCGACCTTGCGGAAGCCGAGCGTGCGGTTGTCGACTCCCCAACCGATCCCGGTCGGTGCCCATGAACCTGGCTGGAAGCGCTTGTAGCTGTTGACAGTTGGTGCCCACAACAAGCTGAACTCCTGGGCGGTCGCGATCAAGCCGGCGACGTAGTGCTGGAACGTCTCACTCATGCCATGCGTCCCATGGTGATCGTCGAACATTGCCTTCTTGCCGTCGAGCGACCACAGGCTGCTGTGCACATGGCACGACGATCCGGTGTCGTTGAAGTCGTACTTGGCCATAAAGCTGACCGAGCGGCCATTGAGGTGGGCGATCTCTTTCGCCGCGGTCTTGTACACGCTGTTGCGATCGGCCATCTCGACGGCGGTGGTGTAGTCGAGGTTCATCTCGTGCTGGCCGCGACCTGCCTCGCCCTTGGAGAATTCCACCGGTACTCCCGCTGCTTCGAGGCCGCGACGGATGGCCCCGAGGATGTACTCGTCCTTGGTCGTTTGCAGGATGTGGTAGTCCTCGAGCCAGGGCGAGTGCGGTCGCAGATCGCGATAGCCCTTCGCATAAGCCTCGTCGTAGGTGTCCTGGAAAAGATAGAACTCGATCTCGCTGGCAACCATCGGCAGAAATCCCAACGCCGCGGCAGCTTCTTCCTGTCGTCGCAGGACCGTGCGTGGCGCGACCTCGACGAGTTCGTCGGTGTCGACGTCGAACAGATCGCACATGATCATCGCCGTCTTGTCGACCCATGGAATGCGGCGCACCGTGTTCCAGTCAGCGCGGGCCAGCATGTCGCCATAGCCCTGCTCGTAGCTGGTGAACCGATAGCCGGGCACTGGGTTGTTGTCCATATCGCAGGCGATCAGGTAGTCGCAATTCTCCGTGCCGGCTTCGGCAACCGACTCGAGGAAGAACCGTCCGGTCGTGCGTTTGCCGGTGAGGCGACCCTGTAAGTCGGGGAAGACCATCAGCACCGTGTCGATCTCACCGCCGCGGATATCGCGCTCCAGTTGGTCACGGCTCACTTCGGTACGTCCGGTCATGGCGTTGCACTGTAGTTACGATCGGATGATGCCCCGAGACGGAGAACGAACCATCGCCCAGCACATCCTCGATGGCATGAAGGCGACAGGCATCCGCCAACTGTTCTGCCTCCCGGGCGTACAGAACGATCCATTCTTCGACGCCGTTGTCGACGCCCGCGACTGGTTGGAAGTGATCGTCACGCGTCACGAACAAGGCTGCGCATACATGGCGATGGGTGCCGCACAGGCCACCGGACTGCCGACAGCGATGTGCGTCGTGCCCGGCCCCGGTCTGCTGAACGCCTCGGCTGGATTGTCGAGCGCGTGCGGTGGCGGTGCCCGCGTCCTGGCGATCGTCGGGCAGATCCACTCGCCACTGCTGGGCAGAGGGTTCCGCGTTCTTCACGAGCTCGACGACCAGCCGGCGGTGTTGCGCCAAGTCACCAAGCACGCGGCGATCATTCGAGACCCAGAAGAGGCGGCGGCTCAGATTCAAGGGGCGTTTGATGAACTGGTCTCCGGCACGCCGCGACCGGTTGCCATCGAGGTACCCGCAGACATGTGGGCCAAGCCGGCACCTGGCACTGTCGGGCCAGGTGTGCGCACGATGCCGAAGATCGACCTCGAGGCGGTCGACGCCGCGGCCGAGAAATTGCGCGCGGCCGTGAACCCTCTGATCTGGGTCGGCAGCGGCGCCCAAGACGCCGCGCCGGCCGTGCGCCGATTGGCCGAGCTCTTGCAAGCGCCGGTTTCGACCCGACGAATGGGACACGGTGTGCTCGACGAGACAGATCCACTCTTCGTGCCGTTGGGTCTCGCCCATCGCATGTGGAACGAGGTCGATCTCGTGCTCGGCATCGGATCGCGCATCGAGTTTCCGCTGCTGCAATGGGGCAGCGCCGGCGTCAACCTGATCCAGATCAATACCGACCACGACGAACTCGATCGACACGGTATCGGTGCGCTGGGCATACACGGTGACGCAGCTCAGGTCGTGCCGATGTTGCTGGATCGCCTAGGCGACCTGCACCGTTCTGATCGGCGCACCGGACTTCGGGCACGCCGCGACGAGTTCTTCAACGACATCGCCGTTCTCGAGCCGCAGTTGTCGTATCTCGCGGCCATCCGCGACGCGCTGCCCGACGACGCGATACTCGTCGAGGATGTCACCCAGATGACGTTCGTTGCCCACTTCGCGTACCAGTTCACCCAGCCACGCACGTTTCTATCGTCAGGCTTCGCCGGCACGCTCGGGGCGGCGGTCGCCACGGGCATCGGGGCCAAGGCCGGCGTGCCCGACCGCACCGTGGTGACCATCACGGGTGACGGTGGCTTCTTGTTCACGGCGACCGAATTGGCCAGCGCCGTTCAACATCACATTCGGGCGATCACGGTCGTGTTCAACGACAACGCGTTCGGCAACGTGCGCAGGATCCAGCAAGAGCGGTTCGGGATCGAGCGAACCATTGCCTCGACCCTCGTCAATCCCGACATCGTCGCATTCGCCAAGAGCTTCGGGTGCCTCGGGCTGCGAGCATACGATCCTCACGAGCTCGGCGACGCGTTGCGCACCGCGATAGCCCACGACGGACCGGTCGTGATCGAGGTCCCGGTCGGCGAAGTGCCCTCGCCGTGGCCGTTCATCGTGCTGCCGCGGGTGCGCTAGCCGACAGGCTCGCGTGCATCATCGGCGAGCGACAGGAAGCTCTCGTCCTCCTGGCCGAAATGGAGTTCGAGCAGCGCGTACAACCCATAGAGCAGGCGTTGTAGATCCTGTACATCTGTCCGCGAGGGCGCAGCCGTGCCAACTCGGTCGACGACCATCCCGGCCTGCGCGGTCAGCTTGGCGATCTCCGCGTGGGCCCGGCTCATCGTGCCCGTGGGATCGCTCCCGCCCAGCACACCGGCGATGACCGGGTAGAGCAGGCGATCCTCCTCCTCCTCGTGCGGCGCAATGTCGTCGACCAGCAGGCGATACGCGGAGTGCACCGCGCCCATCGCATCAGCGCCGTCGATGCCCAGGCGATCCGCTGCGTCACGCAGCAACGCCACGTCCGGACGAAGGGTGCGATGTGCCAGTGCGAAACGTTGAGCCATCGCCACACCGGAGTCGTCGAGGTGCACCTCATCGCGGCCGGCACGCAGCGCCCGCAGCGCATTGAGAATCACAGCGACGTCGATGACCTCTTGGAGCATCGCGCCCCAGGTGGGTCGGAGCATGCCTGCTGCTGCTGCTCCCATCGCCAGTAGCGACAGGATCATGCCAGCCATCACACTCTGTACTGCGATAGAGCGAGCTCGACGAGCGATCATGTGCGCCTCACCGAGCCGATCGAGTCGGTCGACTGTCAGCACGATGTCGGCAGTCTCTGATGATGCTGTCGAGCCACGCGCGCCGATCGCCACGCCAACGGTTGCTGCAGCAAGTGCAGGGGCGTCGTTGATGCCGTCGCCGACCATGATCGTCGATCCGAGGGCGGTCTCCCGGCGAACGACTTCCACCTTGTCAGCTGGTGTCTGCTGCGCGGCGATGCCATCGACGCCCACCATCGCGCCGACGGACGCTGCCACCTCGACGCGGTCGCCCGTCACCATCACGACACGACGAATCCCGCGCCGTCGCAGGTTTCGGATCGTGCGTGCCGCGTCGGGGCGGATCGGATCGCTGAGGATCAACGCGCCCGAAGGTACCCCGTCGATGCTCACGAAGACGCACATTGCGCCTTCGAACTGGGCGAAGGATCGGGCGCGGAAGACCCACCCTTCGTCTTCGACCACGCCTGCCCATTTGCCGTTGCCGACATGTACGTGTCGGCCCGACACCACACCACCGACACCCGAGCCGGGCTGTTCGGATGCATCGGTTGGCAGCACGAGTTCCAGGCCCCGCTCACGCGCACTTCGCACGATCGCCGATGCGAGGACGTGCGGCGAGATCTGATCCAAGGAGGCGGCGCAGCGGAGCACATCCGCCGCGTCGAAGCCGTCTGCGGTAACGATCTCGATGATCGTCGGTCGGCCGGCCGTCAGCGTGCCGGTCTTGTCGAACAGCAAGACATCCGCGCGGGCAAGCGCCTCGAGTGCACCGCCGCCTTTGACGACGACACCGCGACGGGCACACCGCGAGAGGCCGGCGACGATAGCCACTGGAGCCGCGAGGATCAGAGGGCACGGGGTCGCCACGACGAGTACCGCCACAGCTCGCACCGCCTCGCCGGAGATCAGCCAGGCGAGACCGGCGGCGGCGAACGAAACGAACAGAAAGGCCAACGCGAATCGATCGGCGAGACGCACGAACGGCGACGTCGCTGCCGAAGCCTGCTCGACGAGCCGCACGATTCCGGCGTACGTCGAATCGGCCACGTTCGTGGTCGCCACGACATCGAACGGCCCTCCTGCATTCACCGCACCGCTCCTGACGATGTCGTCAACACCACGCTGGACTGGCAACGATTCGCCCGTGAGGGCGCTGTCGTCGATCGTGGCCGTGCCACCTCGAACGGTCCCGTCGACAGGCACCACTTCTCCCGGCTGCACCAGCAGTACATCGCCGACAACGACATCGTCGAGGGGGCAATCGACGAGCATCTGCTGCTCGTACCGGTGGGCGATCCTCGGTCCGTGCTCGAGCAGTGCTCGAAGCTCGCGTTCGGCGCGTCCGCCAGCCCAGCCCTCGAGGGCGCGCCCACTGGTGAGCATGAGGGTGATCACGGCACCGGCGAGGTACTCGCCGACCAGGAGTGTTCCGATAAGTGCGGCGAGGGCGATCAGATCCACACCGAGGTGGCCGTGCAACATTGCCTTGCCCACCCAGATCAAGGCGAGCAACATCCCGATCAACGTCGCCGCGATCAGGAATGCAGAAGTCAAAGAGGCCGCGCCCACCGCGTCAACTGTGAACGGGTGACAACGCAGCTACCAGGGTCGAACGACCATTTCAACTGCGGCTCAGGCCTTCTTCTTGACTTCCTTCGGTGGCTTCAGCACGCCCTTTGCCAATGCCTCGTCGAGATACTTCTCGGCGTCTTCAGCACTGACCTTCAAGGCAGGAGCAATCTCGCTGATCAAGTTGATGCGGGCCCGGTCATACATCGTGCGCTCAGCTGCCGATAGCGACGCATCGCGGTTGCGCGCAGCCAGGTTGCGGACGACTTCGGCGACTTGGTACACGTCGCCACTCTTCAGCTTCTCCTGGTGGTTCTTGAACCGCCGGCTCCAGTTGGATGGCACGCGCGGATCTGGCTTCGACAGCACCGAGACGAGGTCTTCGAGCTCGTCGGCATTGACCGGCGGGCGAACGCCCACCTCGTCGGTCTTCAACGTCGGCACCGACAAAGTCATCTCGTTGATGACGGTGCGCAGGATCAAATACTCCTGCGTGGCACCGAACGCTTCCATCTTCTTGGTTCCCTGCACGATGCACGCGCCATGCTGGGGATAAATGACGGTGTCGCCCTTTTTGAACTTCACACACGACCTCATGCGGCTCGAATTGCGGACTTGTTTAGGGTAGGGCGAGATCGCCCGAATCCCTACTCGGCGACTACCTCGTACAGCTGAAGTTGCGGCGGAACCAGCGGCGATAGTTCCAGATCAATTTGCAGCTCGGCGCCGTCGGCGTGACGCATCGTCGCTCGACCCCGCAACGGTGTGACCGCTGCCACCTTGTCGAGGGTGAGGGCGCCATGAGCCGAGATCAGCTCAGCGGCCTGTTGTGCTCGCCTGGCGAGTGAATCGTCGAGCGCAACGTTGTCGGCGAACAACCCGTCTGCAGCGCTGTCGGTCCAGTCCGACAGCAACACCGCGAGGCGATGGGCGGCGTCCTGCAACGCCGGGGACGGCTGAACCTCGACAGCGCGGGTCGCGCTGTGT
>JAENVT010000587.1 GCA_016650435.1 Ilumatobacteraceae bacterium | reverse complement strand
GCGGTGTCGCGCCGGTCGAGCAACCGCCGCGTCAGCAGCGCAAAGGCGGCCGACAACAACACGCCGCCGCAGGCGACGATCCACCAGAGGTTGGCGAAGAGACCGCCGCTGAGATGCCCGATTGGGGTCATGACGAGCAGCAGATTCGTGTCGCCGAACGCGACGACCTGATGCGCGGTACGACCCGTGAAGGGGAGATTGTGCGCGCTCGCGCCGAGGAGGTGGTCGGTCGCGGGTTGATCTCCGAGATAGATCGCGTAGTTCAGTTGGGCGAACGGCTCGTCTGTGCGCCTTCTGATATTGGGGTCGGCACTCAAGGTGCGCTCGCCGTAGGCCACCCACTGAGGATTCTTCGCTGTATCGGCAACGGCGTAACCGAGGTGGCGACCCTCGTCGCCGAGGAGGTTGACGATCGCGAACGGGTTGGTGGTCCCGTTGGCGAGCATCGAATGAGCGCTGTTCGGTCCGTCGGTTGGCAAGACGATGGGCGCTCCGACGGATGTTGTGGGGGTTGTCGAGCCAATACGGTAGAGAGCTGCGGATGCGAACTTGCCGGCATCCGTGCCGAGGTACGGCTCGACGATCTTGGCGAACGAAGCCGCATCTCCGTTCGTTGCCGCGGCAAGCTTGGCTGCAGCATCGAGTGGTGCGGTCAACTGGGTGACGCTGAGTTGCAGGGCGGCGCTCGCCTCATTCGTGCGTTGCTGAAGAAGTCGATTCTCTGTCTGGTCGTACAAGAACTTGCACCCAGCCGCCAAACCAAGAAAGATCGCTAAGCCAACGACCATCATCACGGCCGGAAGAAGGCGTCGGCTGCGAACAGAAGTCACCAGGAGATACTGGCATCTCGGTCGGGATTTGTCTCCCGTCAGGAGTCAGTTTCACCCGAAGGGATGATGTGCAAGGCGCTCTCCTCGGGTGACACGCCGTCGCCGGCGTCGACAGCGTCGGCAATCTCCTGGGATTCGCCGTCAGAGAGCCCCTGAGCACCATCCGGTGCCACCAGGGAAAATGGCGACGGCGAGTCGTGCGACTCGACATCACGCCGCAGCTCCCTGGTGGCGAAGTCGTCACTCACAGAGCGGGTCGGATCATCGACACCCTGCGCCCGGTCAGGCGGGAAGTCCTCCGTGCCGGGCAACGCCTCGTCGCCGATCTCTTCGCCGAGCGCATCACCGTCCAGAAATTCGGCATCGTCACGACTGTCGGTCATGCACCCCACGGTAGCCACTGTTCGGCGAATCCAATCAGAACGGCCAACGCGACGCACGGATGGGGCCCGCGTTGACGTTGTCAATGCCGGACGATATGGTCGCAAGCAGATCTGAACGTCCGGTGCCCAGACCCTGCGGAGGACAATGGAAGAGAGCTCTGGTGTGGCCAGCGCCCCGGTTCGACAAACCCTGAGCACGTGCACCGTCGACGTCGAGATGTGGCCCAGCACCGTGGTCGTCAGTGTCGTCGGCGAACTCGACATGGCCGACGCGGATCAGGTCGGGAAGATTCTGATCGATGCGGTGGACGCTGAGAAGCCCATCGTTCGGCTCGAACTCGGCGGTCTGAGGTTTGCCGACTCCTCGGCGATCAAAGCCATCCTTGTCGGCGCCCAGGCCGCGGAGGAGCGTGGTGTCACCTACGAACTGGTCAACCCGCACGACCGGGTGAGGCGGCTGCTGGAAGTGACGGGTCTGGCCAACGTTCTGAATCTCGTCGACGAGGCGGCCTACCAGGAGGGGCCCAGCTCCTTGTAGTCGATTCGAACGCGAGCAGTTACGACGACGTCGTCGCCGTGATGTTCGACCGTTACGTCTTCCGATAGTGCGTCGACGATGGCCAACCCTCGTCCTCGGGGAAGCAGTTTTCGAAGTGGACTCTCCGGGGGCGGGCGCCACAGCTCGCGCGCCGGTGGCCGGCTGCCGATGGGATGGTTGCGTACCGAGATCGCTGCCGATCCGTCGTCCAGCCGGGCGACCTGCAGGTTGTAGGTCCGTCCCGGAGCGGACTGAATGGCATTCGACGTCAGCTCGCTGACGACGAGTGCCGCACGTCCTTTGGTCTCATCGTCGGCGCCGAGTTCGGTCAACCATTCGACGACGTCGCGCCGTGCGGCTCGCAGTGTCGCCAACTCGCCTTCGTACTCACGTTGCAACACCGCTGCGGGATCACGTGAAGTCTCGCTCATCGCTGCGGGTATTGCGTCGCCCGCGGGCGGCTGGGGGTCATACGTCGGCCAGCATAAACAGTGGCGACTGGAACTGTCATGAATCCTTCGTCGCGATCTAGAGATTCGGCAGGCGCTGCTGCAGACCGATTAGTGGGGCCAACGGGTCGCCCTTAGACGCAAGGCGATCGCCGATGGTGCGAATTGTCCATCGGTCAGGAAGCAGATCTGGATCATCGAGCTCGTCCCAAGTGATCGGTACCGATACCGGCGCACCGGCGACGGGTCGGGTGCTGAACGGCGCGATCAGTGTCTTGTTGATCGCGTTCTGCGTGTAGTCGAGTCGGATCCGCCCACCCCGCTTGGCCACCTCCCATTCCCAACTGATCATGTCGGGCACGACGTCGGCAACGACACGCGATAGCCGCTCGACCCACGCCCGTGTGTCGTCGAACGTCAACCCGTCGGTCACCGGAACCCAGATCTGGACACCGCGCTTGCCAGTGACCTTCGGGATGGCCTTCACGCTCACGTGATCGAGCGCGGTGCGGTGCAGCCGGGCGAGCACGAGCACGTCGTCGAAGTTGCTCGACTCTCCCGGATCGATATCGATCATCGCCCATGTCGGTTGGTGCGGATGCTCCGTCGTCGAGGTCCATGGATGCAACTCGATTGCCCCGTAGTTGGCGGCCCATGCCAAGGCCGCGGGGGAGTCCAACACGAGGTACTCCCGGGTCTCGCCGGGATCCGCATCGTCGTTGCGCCAGCGTTGCAGCCAGTCGGGGGCGTGTTGCGGAGCAGCTTTGTGCCAGAACCCCGCCTTCGATATCCCGTCGGGAAAGCGGTGCATGTTGACGGGCCGGTTGGTGAGGTATGGCAGCATCGCTGGAGCGACCGACGCGTTGTGACGCACGAGGTCTCGCTTGGTGATCGCCCGGGTCCGGCCCTTTGCCGGGAACAACACCTTGTTCAAATTCGTCAGTTGCAGGGTGTGGCCGCCGAATTGCCACGCACCTTTCGTTCCGAGCGCATCCAACGCGGCGAGTTCTTCGGCAGTCGGCGCCGCCCAATTGGCGGAACTCGACCATGTCGCTGCCGGAGCAGCTTTGACCTCGTCGTTGGTCCGACCAGTCTTGACCGACCGCGGATGGTCCTCCGCGTCCCAGCCGGAGACGGCATGTTCGTCGTGCTTGTGCATCAGTAACCACTGCTCTTTGCCGTCTCGACCGCCTCGCCGTACCAATGCGAAGTGTCCTCGCAACTTGCTGCCGAACAAATCGAAATGCAGATCCCCTGCCTCGGTTGCAGCGATCGGGTCGGCGTTGTCGCTGATGGACCACGTTCCCCAGTCCCACACGATGACGTCGCCGCCGCCGTATTCGCCACGCGGGATCACTCCCTCGAAGTCGAAGTAGTCCAGCGGATGATCCTCGACGTGCACGGCCATGCGCTTTGCATCGGCATCGAGCGTCGGTCCCTTCGGCACGGCCCAACTCAGCAGGACTCCTCCAGCCTCGAGTCGCAGGTCGTAGTGGAGACGCGACGCACGGTGTCGCTGGACGACGAAGCGATGCCCATCCTGTGCAGGAACGCCAGAGCCATCCGGCTCGGACGTGACATCGAAATTTCGTTTCTGCCGGTACCGCTTCAACCGCTCAGGCGCTGCGGTGGAGCGCCGAGCTGCTCGCGTCTTCGACTTCTCAGCCATCGTCTAGCCGGCTTTCCGAGTGGCCTTTCGCGGTGTGCGGCGCTTCTTCGCAGCATCCACACTCGCCTCGAGAGCGGCCATCAGGTCGAGAACGCGACCCTTCGGCTCCTCAGCTGTTTCGACTACTTCCTTGCCGGAGTTCTT
>JAENVT010000586.1 GCA_016650435.1 Ilumatobacteraceae bacterium | reverse complement strand
GCGTCTCTTCGGGGATGCGGTTGATCTCTTCGATGTACAGCAGCGACCCGTCGCGCATTGCCGTGACCAATGGCCCGTCGACGAACACGTCGGGGTCGTAGCCGTCTGCCAAGACCCTGGCGGGATCGAAATGGCCGACCAAGCGAGCCGGAGTCAGCTCGGCGTTGCCTTCGACGAACTCGAAGCCCAAACCGAGCTCGTCGGCAACAGCGCGCAGCAACGTGCTCTTGCCAGTGCCCGGCGGGCCTTCGAGCAACACGTGTCGATCGGCGGCCAATGCCGCGACCACCAGCTCGACTTCGCGCTCGCGACCGACGACGCGACCGAGCACCCGCTCGACAAGTGCGGCGGCGTCGGCCATCGGTTACTCGGCGACCGTCATTCGTAGACCAGCACGCCGCGGATGTTCTTGCCGGCGTTCATATCTGCGTAGCCGTCGTTGATTCCCTCGAGCGGATACGTGCGCGTGACAAGACCGTCGAGATCGAGCTGACCCTGGGTGTACAGCTCCATCAACATCGGAATGTCTTTGCGCGGGTTGGACGAACCAAACAGCGATCCGATCAGTTGCTTCTCCAGCAAGGTCAACATGATCGCGGGGACCGAGATCGTTTGCTCAGTAACCGGGTGAACATTGGTGACGACGATCTTGCCGCCCTTGCTGGCCAACCAGAACGCCTGGCCGAGTACTTCGCCATCGCCCACGCCCATCGTCATGATGACCTTGTTGAAACCTCGGCTCCAGGTA
Organism: Ilumatobacteraceae bacterium; assembly: GCA_016650435.1. Next base: position 9,868 of record JAENVT010000586.1, on the reverse strand, counting down.
CTGGAGGGCAGATCCGCCATCGCCTCGTCGATCGACGAGTAGGTGTGGGTCGCGCCGAACTCCATCGCCTTCTCCCGCTTGAACTCGACCGGGTCGATCGCCGCGATCACTCGCGCCCCTGCCAACTTGGCCCCCTGAATAGCGTTGGATCCGATACCGCCCGCGCCCACGATGGCGACCATGTCGCCGGGCCCTACCTGCGCGGCGTAGACCGCCGAACCCCAACCAGTCACCACGCCGCACCCCAAGAGACAGGCCCGGTCGAGCGGCCATTCCTTCTCGATCTTCACGCAGCTGGCTTCGTTGGTCACGGTGTGATGAGCAAACGTTCCGAGCCCACCGATGGCGAGACGCAGATCCTGTCCGCGGGCGTGGTGGCGAGTGGTGCCATCTGACAGTTGCATGCCAGTCGCGGTCGTACCGCCGAGATCGCACAGGTTCGAGTGCCCGGATGCACAGCTGGGACAGTGACCACAGGCTGGAAGGAACGAGAACACCACATGATCGTCGACCTGCAACGAGGTCACACCTGGGCCGACTTCCATGACCACCCCGGCGCCTTCATGACCGCCGATGCACGGCGGCTCGCCCGTGATGCCGGCGAGATCACCGGTTACGACATGCTCGTCGCTGTGGCACATGCCGCTGGCAGCCAACTTGACCAGCACTTCGCCGGCCTTCGGTGGATCGAGATCAATCTCTTCGACGCTCCACGGTGTGTTGCGCTCCCACAGGATCGCGGCCTTTGTCTTCACAGCAGAACCCCCATCTTCGTACTTCGTGTCGCCGACCATAGTGGCAAGTCGCCTCGCTACAACATCTGTGACATCCGGTGATCCGCTTAAGCTTCGGTGACGAATACGGTCGTCGGAAACCTCTGAAAGCAGCCCGTGACAAGCGAAGACCTCCCCCCTGAAATTGGCGCCTACCTTGCATCGCTCACGGAGCTGACCCCGTCGAACGACGTAACGGACGTGATGGAGGCTGCTCTGGCAGCGAGAGCCGCGCAGCCCAGGCAACTTCCCCCGACCGACGACGAAGCCGCCGCGTTCGCCCGCGCGATCGACGACGTGCACCACACCATCACCTTGATCTCCGCCGACGACTGGGACCGACCGGCGGTGAATGGGCTCAGCGTCGGCGAACTCGTCGGGCATCTGATCGGCACCCAGTTGTCGATGGCGGCGGAGTTCGGGCTGGGCAGCCAGGGCAGTGCTTCGACCGATCACATCGAATCCACCCGAACGGCCATCGCGGCCGGCGCGGCATCCACTCCTTCTGACGCCGCGGCCGAGTTCAGTCGCGTCAGTGCGATCCTCACCGACCATCTGCTCCCGCTCGACGAACTCGGGCTCGCTGCCCAATCGCGATTCGGAGCGATCAACGCCGAGATCAGGTTCCTGCTCGTTGTGCGGGTGTTCGAGCTGTGGACCCACGACAACGACCTGCGCGGCGCGGTGGGGCTCCATCGGGTCGAGCCTGATGCCGACCGGCTGTGGATGATGACTCGATCAGTGATGCCCGTCGTCGAGCGCATCGGTGGCGATCGGCTGCGGGTCGTTTTGACCGGCGCGGGCGGCGGCGTGTGGCCGGCGTCTCACGACGAGATCGCCGAGATCGCTGTCGACGCCACTGCGTTCTGCCTGCGCGTGGCCAACCGAGTTTCGGTCGACGACCTCGATGCAGACGTCAGTGGTGACGTCACCGCTGCCAACGAGCTGCTCAACGAGCTGGCCACTCTGGCCTTGGACTGACGGAGACGACATCACATGACGATGACTATCGTTCGGCCAGTGAACACCGTGTCGCCGACCGGTCCCACCGATGTCAGCCTCGTGGCGCGGATTGCCGTCGGCGATGATCGGGCATTGCAGATGGTCTACCAGCGGTACTCGCCCCTCGTGTACGGGCTCGCCCGGCGGGTCACCGCGTCGACCGCTCACGCCGAAGAGATCACTCAAGAGGTGTTCGTGTACCTGTGGCAGAACCCCGATCGGTTCGACGCCGAGCGGGGCACGTTGCGGGCATTTCTTGGGGCCCTCGCCCATCGGCGTTCGGTCGACGAGGTTCGCCGCAACGCGCGTCGCACGGCACGCGAGGATCGTGTTGGCACCGACGCAACCACCCTCGAGATGTTCGACGTGGGCGACGGCATCGAACGCTCGCAGACCGCAGAGCGGGTCCGCGCCGCAGTGTCGTCTTTGCCGGATCAACAACGCGAGGCCGTGCTGCTGGCCTACTTCGGTGGGTGCACCTTCCGGCAGGTTGCCGAGCGACTCGGCATCCCCGAAGGTACCGCCAAGTCGCGATTGCGTCTCGGCCTCAGCAAACTGGCGGGCCTTCTCGAAGGCCTGACGTGACCAAAGCTGACAACGAGATCTTCGGCCTGCTTGCCGAGGCCACCGCGTCCACACCTCCGCTGGCACTCGCCGATCTTGTCGAGCAAGCGGCGATGTCGGCGCGCCCAATCGGGCAGGCCATCGCCTCGCTCGGTGGCGGTGACCATGCAAACGCTGCGGTGGCGTTCGTGCAGACCGTCGACGAATTCAAAGGTGTCCTTGCAGATGCCCAAGGTTGGGAAATCGTCGAGCCGTACGGGTGGAGCGCCACCCAACTCGTCGCCCACCTCCTGGAAGTCGACCTCTATTTCGGACGGCAGCTCGGTCTCTGGAAACACCACATCGACGAATCACTGGAGGACGACCACCTGGCGATGACCGAAGCTTCGGTACGCGCTGCGGTCAAGGCCGACTTCTCCACGACGGTCGCACGATGGCTCGACGTGTCGTCGGCGGTCTGCGCTCACGTTGCCTCGCTCGATGCGGTGCAGCTTGCCGAACCGATCAAGTTCCACATCCTCGAGACACGGGTATCGACGGCCCTGGTGGTCAGAGTGTTCGAAGTCTGGACGCACATCGAAGACCTGTGCAGAACGTTGCGACGCGAGCCTCCGCCTCTTGACGGCCGTCGGCTTCATCTCATGACCCGCACTGCAGTCCGCGCGATTCCGCTTGGGATGTTGCTGGGTGGAATCGACGGTGGCTCTCAAACAGCTCGCCTCGTGCTGACCGGCCTTGGTGGCGGCGTATGGAATCAACCGCTGCAGTTGGGGGCAGAAGCCGGCGAACCGTCTGTCACGATCATCGCCGATGCACTCGAGTTCTGCCGGCTCGCCGCGCAGCGCATCGCCCCTGCCGATCTCGATGCCGAAATCGACGGGCCCACGGATCTCGCCATCACCGTGTTGCGCGGTGCCTCAGTCTTCGCTGCGTGAGCCGATACGACTTCGTCGTTGTCACCCAATGGGTCGGGCCGCGTGAACCGGTACGACTTCGTCGTGCCGTCTCACCCAACGGATCGGGCCGCGCTGTCTCATAGCTGGAGTTGCGGTGGGGGCGGCGCATCGCCGACGAGGTGCAACACCTGAACGGCACGCGTCATCGCGACGTAGAGCAAGCGCGCTCCGAGAGCTGAACCGTCGAATATCTGATGGGCGTTGACGACGACCACTCCGTCGAACTCGAGGCCCTTCACCGCCTCGGCGGTGAACACGGGAACGTCGGTGTAGGCGAGATCGTGCACGTGATCGACGAGCCGAAGACCGTGGGCCGCGAGCGCCTCGCCGATGGCTTGATGCAGCGCCGCGGGAGCAACGACGCCGGTGTTGTGATGCCTATGCCGTACCGCGGCAACTTCTCTGGCCACTGCATCGACCAGGTCGGCAGGCTCGGCGAGGCGAACGACAGGCGCCGTGCCTTCGAGACGGACACTGCGACTTGGTTCGCTCGACACGTTGGTATATGGCAGCAGCCGGTTCGCCGACTCGAGGATCGGGCCGGGGACGCGGTAGCCGATGGTCAGCACCGCTACCTCACCGGCGCTGGCCCGAATGTGCCCGAGCGCGGTGCTCCAATCCTGCTGCCCGGCGGGTGTGGTGGATTGGGCGAGATCGCCGAGAATGGTCATCGACCCTTGCGGGCTGCGGCGCCCGATGACTCGCAACGACACAGCCGAGTGATCTTGGGCCTCGTCGACGATGACATGACCGAACGTGAACGGGGTGCCGTTGAGCATCGAGTTGGCTTCGTCCACGAGGAACTGATCGGCGACGGACCACCTGCGGCGCTTGCCCGACGGACCCGGCAACAGCTTGTCGACCATCCGAATCGGTTGCTGCGTGGGCCACGCCTTTGCAACGGCGGCACGCAGCTGGGGCGAACGTTCCCATATGTCGTCGCGATCAGAACGGCGCATCAGCTCGCGTCGTACAAGACCCTTCAAGCCGTCGCGTCGCTTGTTGACCGGGGTGACGCCTTCGCTCGCCTCGTCGACCCAGCCAGCGAACTCGGCGGCGCTGATCGCCAGCGTTCTCGCCCCTACAGGCAATCGCAGATCCTCTGTCGGGCGGACGATGTGGCCAACGCTGGCTTCGGCCAACCGATCCAACATCTCCGGCGCGCCTTTCCACCGGCGCGTGGCATCGTCGTCGACGGCACTGATCTCCACCTTCGGCACGCAGATGTCGAGGGCCGTTCGTTGCTGCACCAGCCGCTCGCCCAGTGATGGCAACACGTTGGCGATGTAGTCGAGGAACACCGAGCTCGGTCCGACGACCAGTACTCCGTTGCGAGCCAATCGACGACGATGCTCGAACAGCAGGAAGGCGGCGCGGTGCAGGCCGACCGCTGTCTTGCCAGTGCCCGGCCCGCCCTGCACGACCAGACATTGGTCGAGTGGCGCTCGGATGACGACATCTTGTTCGGCCTGAATCGTGGCGACGATTTCGCGCATCGCACCCGTGCGCGCTGCACCGATCTCCGCCAGCACCGGATCGGGCACGCCCGTGGCTGTCACCGAGTCGGGATCGTCGAGCTGCTCGTCGAGGTAGGCCGACAAATCGCCGTCGACCGTCGTGAACCGGCGGCGATGGCTGAGGCCCAGCGGATCGAGACCGGTGGCCCGGTAGAACGGCGCAGCGATCGGTGCTCGCCAGTCGACAACGACTGGATCGTGGGCGTCGTCCTCGATGTGCCGACGCCCGATGTACCAGCGATCGGCGTGATCGTCGGTAATCCGTCCGAAGAAGTCGCCGGCCCCAGGACTCTGCAGATCCTCCAATGCTTCGGCAACGGTCACCTCGACGTACTCAGAGGTGATCTCGTCGGCCGACGCCGACGGGTCGACGGCACGGAATCGTTGGATCATCAAGTCGCGGCACCGTCTGGCGAACGTCAAGTGGTCGCGCTCAGCTGCAAGTTCGGGGAAGAGGTCGGCGTGCACGGGGTCGCTAACACTAGCTGCACGGCTGAACGCCTTCCATCGGCAACCACTACGCTCGGCCCATGGAGAACGAAAAGATTGTCGAGGTTTGCGACGAAGCAGCTGGCGAACCAACCCGCGACGCAGTCATCGACGAAGAACTTCTGATCGAGGAGATCTCGATCGACGGCATGTGCGGCGTGTACTGAGCTTGTCGCTCCTCGACACACCGCTGGAGCTCGATCCGCAGGTCGCCCTGCGACCTGAGCCCTTCGGCGCGCTTGCCTATCACTACGGCACGCGGCGCCTCGTGTTCATGAAGCACCGCGATGTCGTAGCGGTTGCCCAGCAGCTCACCGCCCACCCATCGCTGTCGGCGGCGCTGCAGGCGTGCGGTATCGCCGAATCGCGTTGGCCGTCGTTTGCCAAGGCTTTCGCCACACTCAACGAATCGGAGATCGTCCGTGAGCGCCCAGTCGCTGGTTGAGCAACTGAAAGGCGGGCTCGACGCCCCCATCTGCCTGACGTGGGAGCTGACGTACGCGTGCAATCTGCAATGCGTGCACTGCCTGTCGTCCAGCGGTCGACGCGACCCCCGCGAACTGACCACTGCCGAGTCAAAGTGCGTCCTCGACGAGCTGCGCGATCTACAGGTCTTCTACATCAACATTGGCGGCGGCGAGCCGATGATTCGCCGCGACTTCTTCGAGCTCGTCGACTACGCAATCAATCCGCCGGATGGTGGGGCCGGCATCGGTGTGAAATTCTCGACCAACGGCACCTACCTCGACGCCGCAACGGCGCGACGGCTGGCAGCGATGGACTACCTCGACATACAGATCAGCCTCGACGGTATCGACGCCGCCACCAACGACCCACTGCGCGGCGACGGTTCGTACGCGGTCGCCCGCCGGGCGATGGACATCCTCGCTGCAGCCGAGTTCGGGCCGTTCAAGATCAGCGTTGTCGTCACTCGTCACAACGTCGATCAACTCGACCGGTTCAAGGATCTCGCCGACTCGTACGGCGCGCAACTCCGGATCACCCGATTGAGGCCAAGTGGCCGAGGCGTCGACAGCTGGCACGACCTGCATCCAACCAACGCCCAGCAGCGCCAGATCTACGAGTGGCTGCTGGCCAAGGGCGACACTGTGCTGACCGGCGATTCCTTCTTCCATCTCAACGCCTTGGGCGAAAGCCTCCCGGGACTGAACATGTGCGGAGCAGGGCGAGTCGTGTGCCTGATCGACCCCGTCGGCGATGTCTACGCGTGCCCCTTCGTGATCCACGATCAGTTCAAGGCAGGATCGGTGCGCGACCCCGGTGGCTTCGCCAACGTGTGGAAGCACAGCGACTTGTTCCTCGAGCTGCGCACACCACAATCGGCTGGAGCCTGCGCGAGCTGTGGCAGCTACGACGCCTGTCAGGGCGGGTGCATGGCAGCGAAGTTCTTCACCGGATTGCCGCTCGACGGGCCCGACCCGGAGTGCGTTCATGGCGAAGCAGACGCTGTACTCGGCGCGGTGCGGGTCGAGCTGACCCCGCGCCCCTCGCTGGACCACTCGCGACCTCTCCGAACTTTGTCGCTGTCGGGTCGCTGACCGCCCTCCCAACGACAAAGTTCGAGCTGCCGTAAGGTTGACGGATCGCCGTTGCATTCGCGCTCGTTCCTCTGGCATACCTGGTCGGCATGTTTCCCAGTGCCGCGATGGTCGCCCGCTCGCGGGGAGTCGACATCTTGGCGCAGGGCTCGGGAAATCCTGGTGCGTCGAACGTCGCTCGGGTCCTGGGCACCAGGTGGGGCGCGTTGGTCTTCGTGCTCGACGCCATCAAAGGTGCACTGCCGGTGTTGGTCGGGCTGGGTCTCGATACCCGGCCCGGCGCGTACGTCTTGGTATCGGCGTCCGTGCTGGGCCACATGTTCCCGGCAACGCGCAAGTTCCGCGGTGGCAAGGGCGTCGCCACGATGGGCGGAGCCATGCTGACGCTGCACCCGCTGACGTCGGTCGCCCTCCTAGTCGTGTGGTTGATCGTGCGCCAGATCACCGGCAAGGCGTCGTTGGCCTCGCTGGTGATCACTGTAGGACTACCGATCGGCATCGCGATCTTGGGCGTGCCCGCCTGGGAGATCGTCTACGTCATCGCGCTCTGTGCGCTGGTACTCGTGCGTCACATCGACAACATCAAACGGTTGATCGGTCGGCGAGAGTTGTCGGCCAACAGCCGATGAAACAACTGCTCGCCAGGCCCGCAATCATCGCAGCGGGAGCGTGGACGGCGATCTACCTGCTGCTGTGTGCCACGGGGCAGCGCTTCTCGACGCAGTACCTCGACATCGCCTGGCAACTGATCCCAAGAGACACATTGCGCAGCGACCCGCTCGGCAGCGTTTGGCATCTGCACATCCAGCCACCACTGTGGAACCTGCTCGTCGGCGCAGTGCTGGCCTGGTCTCCACTTCCCGATGCCATCAGCCTGCAACTGGTTCAATTCGCATTCGGAGTGCTCAGTGTGGCGATGCTTGCGTCGATGCTGGCACGCTTGTTCGCCCGACCTGTGCTTGGCGCAGTGCTGGCGACACTGGCCATGCTCGATCCGCAGGTCTTCGCCAGTGCGTTCACGCCGACGTACGAACTGCCGACGACGTGCGGCCTCATTGCCGTGCTGTGGCTCGTGGTCGCCCGGCCACGATCACCGCGCTTCACCCTGATCAGTCTCGCCGCTGTTGGTTCGGCAATCGTGATGACGCGCACCGTCTTCCACCCGGTGTGGCTGGCGTTGTTGTTGACCTCGTCGTGGTGGGTCGTGCGCCGGACGGTCGACCGGCGCGCCGTAGCCGCGACCGTGCTGATCCCCGCGCTGCTGATCGGCGGCTGGATGATCAAGAACGAGGTGATGTTCAATCGCCCGACGTTGTCGAGTTGGTTCGGGATGAACCTGCAGCGCGCCGTCGTGCCCGTCGCGACCGACGAGCAACTTTCCGACTGGGCCGCGGCCGGTGACATCTCCGAGATCACGGCGGCGTTCCCCAGTGGCTTCTCGTCCTTCAGCAGCTACGAGCCCTATGTCGGTGAGTGCGTCACTCAGCACAGGCACCCGGCGACATCGCTCGTCATCCGGCCCGGTCCCGAAGCACTCCCCAACTTCAACGCCGAGTGCTTCCTGCCGATCTTCGACATCGCAGGCGACGACGCCATGTGGGTGATCACCCATCACCCCTCGTTGTACCTCGAGGGCCGATGGTGGGCCATGCGCGCCTGGGTGATGGAGGCACCGCCACCATTGTTGCCGACCTCATCGCTGTACGACGCGCTGCGTCCCGTGTATCGCATCGCCCAGCTCGGCCTGCCGTTGACACTTCCGTCGATACGTTTCGGCTCGGAACCGTTCGGCGCAATTGATGTGCCCCAACATCTGTCGCTTCTCCAGGCTTTGGCAACGCTGCTGGTGATTGGTGCGGGCATCCGGGCCGCGTGGCGACGGCTCCGGCACCGCGTCTCCTCGCGGTGGATCGAGGTCGAGGTGGTCGCGGCAATGATCGTCGGCTGGAACCTCGCAGTCGGCGTTCTGTTCGAACTCGGCGAACAGTTCAGGTTCAGAGCGACAACCGATCCGATCACGATGACTCTCGGCATCTGGCTCGTCTGGCGCTGGGCCGGCCAGTTAGGTGAGCGACGCCACTCGTTGCAAGAGTCGAGCGTGTGATGGAGCTGTTGAACTCTCTTGTGCTGGGCCCGCGCGAGGCACCGAGCCGGGTGATGTTCGGCCCGCATGTCACCAACCTCGGCAACGACGACCGCTGCTTCACGTCGCGGCACACGGCGTACTACACGAGGCGCGCCGCCGGCGGCTGCGGCATCGTCGTGACGGAGGGCGCGAGTGTGCACGACAGCGACTGGCCGTACGAGCGAGCGCCGCTGGCTAGTCGGTGCGCAGCGGGTTGGACGCAAATCGCCGAGGCATGCCACCAGCACTTGTGCCTGGTGATCGCATCGCTCGATCATGCCGGTGGACAAGGCAGCAGTGCCTACAGCCAGCTCCCGTTGTGGGCTCCATCCAGGGTCCCCGAGGTCAACAGCCGCGAGACACCGAAATGGATGGAAGCGGTCGACATCGAGGACGTGATCGCTGGTTTCGCCTCCGCCACCCAGCTAGCGATCGGTGCCGGATGCGATGGAGTCGAGATCAACGCCGGGCAGCACAGCCTGGTGCGCCAATTCATGTCGGGCTTGACCAACCACCGCGATGATCCGTGGGGTCACGACAAGCTGCTGTTCGCACGTCAAGTGATCTCAGCCGCACGCCAGCACACTCCGCTGCTCGGTCTGCGGTTGTGCTGCGATGAGTTGGCGCCGTGGGCAGGGATGACTCCTGAGACCGCGCCGGAGATCGCCACAAACCTCGTCGCCGCGGGGATCGACTACGTCGTCGTGGTGCGCGGATCGATCTACTCGGCGGAGAAGACACGACCCGACTTCCACGAGCCGACCGGCTTCAACATCGATGTCTGTCGGTCGGTCAAGACCGCGCTGCCCGATACGAGCGTGTTCTTGCAAGGGTCGGTCGTGGATTGTGGCCAAGCCGAGTGGGCAATCGGCGAAGGGATATG